>JBCQUZ010000069.1:0-10836 GCA_047173645.1 Rikenellaceae bacterium | reverse complement strand
TTGTCTCTTGTTAGAATGCTCATATTTCTTTATTATCTTATTGGTTGTCAGCTATAAAGATACAAAAAATTGAGCATTCTTCCTATTTATTCAAGGGGTTTCTTATCCAAAATTCAGGTTAATAGGTTCTGATTAATAAATAAATATTTGTATTACAACTGTAAAGTTACAATTTTATCTAATTAACACAACTTATTTCTTAGAAAAAAAGGTCAAAAAAAACGACCCTCGAATTTCGAGAGCCGTTTTATATAAATTTAAGAGTAGCTTATGCCTCCAAAGCGAAACGCTTGTAAGCTATAACTGTAGCCTCCTTGTCACACTCAGCGATAAGATCAGCGATAGACTTCTTGTCGCCCACAACTGCTTGCATAAGCAATGTGTTCTCCTCGAAGAACTTACGCATCTTACCCTCAGCGATCTTCTCTAGGATAGCATCTGGCTTATTAGCATTCTTTGGATCCTCCTTCATTGCCGCTACTGCGATAGCACGCTCGTGAGCAACAACATCTGCTGGGCAATCTGCCTCCGAGATTGCGATTGGAGCCATTGCAGTAGCTTGCATAGCAACCTTGTGAGCTACCTCCTCGCAAATTGGCTTATTGAAACCAAGGATAGTACCCAACTTCTTGTTGAAGTGAACGTACTCTGCACAATAAGGAGCCTCGATACGAGCGTAGTATGGCAACTCGATCTTCTCACCTGTTTGAGCCGACTTCTCAGTCATCATCTCCTCAACTGTTTGACCAGCCTCGTTCTTGCAAGCCATCAATGCCTCAACATCTGCTGCATCTGCTGCAACTGCTACATCAAGGATTGCGTTAGCCGAAACTGAGTACTCTGCATTTTGAGCCACGAAGTCAGTCTCACAAGCCATACAAAGAATGTATGCCTTAGTATCAACGATCTTAGTAACCACAACACCCTCAGTTGCTGTGCGGTCTGCACGCTTTGCAACAAGTTGCTTTCCTCTTTCGCGAAGTATATCTTGAGCACGAGCGAAATCGCCTTCAGCCTCAACTAGAGCCTTCTTGCAATCCATCATACCTGCACCTGTCATCTTGCGGAGCTTTGCTACGTCCGCTGCTTTGATTTCCATAGTGTTTATTCTTTGAATTTGTGATTAATTTACTCCTCTACTGCTGGAGCTTCTGCCTCTACAGCTACCTCAGCAACTGGCTCTGGAGCTACAATCTCAGCTACAGAAGCATCATCTTGAGAAGCCTTAACGACCTTCTTGATGCGTGGCTTAGAATCCTTCTTTGGAGCTACTGCATCGTCTGCATCATCCTCAGTTGAATCTTTCTCCTTTTCGAGTTTACGCTCCTCTAGACCCTCTGCGATAGCTGTACACATAGCGTCAAGAACTACAGCGATTGATTTTGCCGCGTCGTCATTTGCAGGGATAACGAAATCAATGTCGGTTGGATCACAACAAGTATCAACCATTGCAAATACGGGGATATTCAAACGCTTAGCCTCTTTAACTGCGTTAGCCTCTTTTTGTACATCTACTACGAACAACGCGGCTGGTAGGCGGATAAGGTCTGAGATTGAACCAAGGTTCTTCTCTAGCTTAGCACGTTGACGTGAAATTTGAAGGCGCTCTCTCTTTGAAAAGTTATCGTAAGTACCGTCAGCATTCATCTTGTCGATGGTTGCCATCTTCTTTACGGCTTTACGTATAGTGGGGAAGTTTGTAAGCATACCGCCTGCCCAACGCTCTGTAACGTATGGCATTGCGACTGCTGATACCTTTTCGGCAACAACCTCTTTAGCTTGTTTTTTGGTGGCTACGAATAGCACACGACGACCGCTTTTAGCGATGTTTTTGATAGCGGCAGCTGCCTCATCAATCTTCAAAACTGTCTTGTGAAGATCGATAATGTGAATGCCATTCTTCTCCATGAAGATATAAGGAGCCATTTTAGGGTTCCACTTACGCTTCAAGTGTCCAAAGTGTGCACCAGCCTCTAACAATGTATTAAAATCTGTACGTGACATCTTAATTTCTAATCTTTTAATTTTAATTCTCTTTTCTTCAACTTTGGGGTAGTGACCTTATGATCTTAGAGTCAATCCATCAAAGTTTTCCGCAACCTAGGCAACCGAGTTGGTAATACGAGTGATAATAATAATAAAATCCGTAGTCCACAAGGTTTGTAACCCAAGTTGTGCATGCCGAAAATGTTCGATTCGTGCGTAATATTAACGCTTGCTGAATTGGAACTTACGACGTGCTCCAGGTTGTCCTGGCTTCTTACGCTCAACCTCTCTTGGGTCGCGAGTTAGGAATCCGTTCTTCTTAAGAACTGGACGGAACTCTGCGTCGATCTCGCACAATGCGCGAGCGATACCCAAACGAGCAGCCTCAGCTTGACCTTTGATACCACCACCATCAAGGTTGATAGTAACATCATAGCTTCCCTCAGTACCTGTAACCAAAAATGGTTGCTTTACTTGAAAGCGTAGAATCTCCAAAGGAAAATAGACCTCTAGCTCTTTGCGGTTGATTGTAATAGTACCATTACCCGGCTTCACATATACGCGAGCCACAGCAGCCTTACGACGACCGACGGTGTTTACAACTTCCATAAATCTCTTACTTAATCTCGTTTAACTTAATAATTGTTGGGTTTTGAGCCGCATGTGGGTGCTCAGAACCTGCATACACGCGAAGGTTACGCAACATTGCGCTTCCCATGCGAGTCTTAGGCAACATGCCCTTAATAGCCTTCTCCAATACGAAGGTTGGTCTTCTTGCAAGGAAATCCGCTGGAGTAGCGAAACGCTGTCCTCCTGGGTAACCTGTGTGACGAACATAGACCTTGTCTGTCATCTTCTTGCCTGTGAGCTTCACCTTGTCAGCGTTGATGATGATGACGTTGTCACCACAGTCAACGTGAGGAGTGTAGCTAGGCTTGTGCTTGCCTCGAAGGATCTTAGCGACCTGCGATGCAAGACGTCCCAATACCTCATCCTGTGCATCGATCAACACCCATTGTTTGTCAACCGTTGCCTCATTGGCAGAGATAGTCTTGTAGCTTAATGAATCCACTTTGTTTTCGTTTAATTAATACTGTTATAAATTGTAATCCAACCCCCTACATTACGCAGGGTTCGCAAAGGTACGAAAAATATTTATTTTAAACAACTATACACCAAAATATTTGAAAAAGATATTTTTGAGGTGGTTTTTTTATTACATTTGCGCCATGAAAAACAAAATAGATATATTTGTTGAACTCGCAGAGCGGTTATCGGAGGGGATACCAGCCCGAATAGTGGTGGGTGCGTGTGGTGAAAATAGTTGGTTCACAGAGGAGGATATTAAGTTGGCGGTGGAGGCGATACGAAAGCAGATGTTGGAGCGCCAAAAATTGGAGGAGTGGATGAGTCGCTACCCCACTTTGCCTGTGAGTAAAGCTGAAGATATATTAATTATAATGGCTGGCAATATTCCGCTAGTTGGATTCTTCGATCTGTTGTGTGTGGTGATGGCTGGACACAGGGCATATGTGAAGTGTTCGAGCAAGGATCGGGTGCTCGTGGAGTATGTGATTTCGCTGATTAAGGATATTGAGCCTACTATACCTATATATATAAGTGATTGTTCCGCTCCCGATAGAGTTATCGCAACAGGGGGCGATAGCGCTGTGCGACACTTCGAGGCGACATATTCGGGGGTCAAGAGGTTGTTGCGCGGTTCTAGGCACTCTGTGGCGGTTGTTGGCGAGGGTGAGGATATAAACAAGCTCACGGATGATATATATATGTATTCGGGGCTAGGGTGTCGAAATGTATCTATGATTTTTGCGCCAAAGGGTTATGCGCTGAGTTTGCCTTGTGTCAACACACACCCTCAATATCGCAATAATTACCTGCAAAACAAGGTATTAACAACAATGCTAGGGGTTGGATTTGTGGATAATGGGGCATCGTTATTTGTGAGATCTTCGGAGTTCCCTAGCTCGCTAAGTACGATTTCGGTCTATGAGTATAAGGATTTAGAGGAGGTCAATGCGTGGATGAGTGATAATAATAATAAAATCCAGTGCATCGTGAGCAACATCATCGCACACCCTCGCAGGGTCGATTTTGGAGAGTCTCAGCGCCCCTCGTTGTATGATTATGCCGATGCGGTGGATACCATGAAATTTTTAATGTAACAAACTATGATTAAACAATATAGCGACCTTGTGAAGTTGTCGCACACGATTTTTGCTTTGCCCTTTGCGCTCATTGGGTTTACCTATGCCGTCGTAGTTGGGGGGTATGAGTTTGAGTGGGGGTTGCTCATCAAGGTTTTGCTTTGTATGGTGTTTGCTCGCAATGCGGCGATGGGGTTCAATAGGTGGGCTGATAGGGATATTGATGGGCAGAATCCTCGCACTGCCGATCGGGAGATACCCTCGGGGAAGATCTCTCCTCGCGCGGCGCTTGGGTTTGTGATAGTCAATTCGTTGTTGTTTATGTGTGTGGCATTCTCTATTAATTGGCTTACGGCGGTGTTGTCGCCTGTGGCGCTGTTTGTGGTGTTGATTTATAGCTATTGTAAGAGGTTTACTTCGTTGGCGCACTTGGTGTTGGGTCTTGGTTTGGGGATTGCTCCTATGGGGGCTTATATCGCTGTTTCGGGGGTGTTTTCGGTTGTGCCTATGGTGTTGTCGTTGGTTGTGATGACGTGGTGCGGAGGGTTCGATATTATATATGCGTTGCAGGATCGTGAGTTCGACAAGCTCAGAGGGTTGCACTCCATTCCATCGAGGTTTTCGGTGCGTGGGGCGTTGTATATAAGCATTGGGTTGCATGTGGTGTCGGTTGTTGCGTTGGGGGTATTTGCCTATCTATTGCCCTATAATATTTTGATTTGGGTGGGTGTTGCGATATTTACAGCAATATTAATTGCCGAACATATTTTAGTTACGCCAACTCGTCAAAAGAGCATCGGTATCGCTTTTGGTACATTAAATGGCATCGCTAGCCTCACTTTGGCGACATTTGTTATTGCGGGGATGTTAATATCCTTATAAATGAGGATTGCAGGGCGAAGGTAAATCACTTACCTTTGTCGTCGATGAAAAAGATACTCTACATACTCTTGATATTTTTACCTCTTAGATCTATTTGTGCCGAGGTTGAAAGCCCTGTGATTGATACTCTCCTAAATGTGGATCAAGTGAATGTCACCTCCATAAAGCAGGGTCTTAATTTGCGTGGCGAGGCTATATCATCTACTATTCTAAATTCACAAGATATTGAGAGAGAGAAGATTTCGACAATGAAGAGTGTGTCGACTATCGCCCCTAACTTCTATATCCCCGACTATGGTTCGCGCATTACATCCTCTATCTATGTTCGCGGTTTGGGTGCTCGCATAGATCAACCTGTGGTGGGTTTAAACATAGATAATGTGCCATTTATCAATAAAAATGCCTTCGATTTGGAGGTGATGGATATTGAACGTATGGAGATTCTGAGAGGTCCCCAATCGACCCTCTATGGGCGTAATACGATGGGGGGTGTGGTGAATATATATACTATCTCGCCATTTAGTTACCAAGGAGTTAGGGTTGGCGCGGAGTACTCCACAGGCAACACATATAATCTTCGTGCATCGGTGTATCACAAATTCTCCGATAAGTTTGCCACCTCACTAGGGCTCAACCATTCGGGGTCGGATGGCTACCACACCAATCTATATACGGGCGAGAAGTGCGAAAGTGAGAGGTCGTGGGGCGGAAGGTTGAAGATGCAATATCGCGCAAGTGATCGCACACGTATCGAAAATACAACGTCGGCATCGACACTCGCCCAAGGTGGATATGCCTATATGAATTTGGAATCGGGCGAGATAAACTATAACGATCCATCTTGTTACGACCGCACGGTTATCAACAATGGACTTACGATTCACCACCGCTCAGATGGTTGGAGATTGTCGAGCATCACGGGGTATCAATACCTCGACGATGCGATGACGCTAGATCAAGATTTTTCGACAGCATCGATGTTTACACTCACGCAAGCAACTCAGGAGCATTCGATTACCGAAGATATAGTTTTTCGTTCGGCACACGAACATAGCAAGTACAACTATCTATTTGGAGCTTTTGGATTCTATGTCCACAAAAATATGCAGGCTCCCGTGAAGTTCAAGGAGGATGGAATCAACTATTTGATATATGACAATGTGAATGGGTCGACGGGGTATTATGACAATTGGGATGACAATAGTTTTGATCTGAACAGCGACTTCACAAACCATACATTTGGTGCGGCACTCTACCACGAATCGAGCTTCACGAGTGATAGATTTGAAGTAAAGGGGGCTATTCGTGTCGATTACGAGAAGACGATACTCGACTATCATAGCTACATGAATAGCGGATGTTGGGGTAATTTAACCGATTCGGATGGTAATGTGACAACCACCTTTCGCAAGGATTTGAATATTGATCTACAAGATACCCCCTCGCAACACTTCTTCGAGATACTCCCCAAGCTGAGCGCACTATATAAGATGGGAGAGTACCGACAATCGACGATATTTGCATCGGTGAGCAAGGGTTACAAAGCTGGCGGATATAACTCGCAGATGTTTTCGGATATACTCCAACAGAAGGTGATGCAGGTGTTTGGTGTTTCGATGGCATACTCCGCCGAGGATATTATATCGTATAAACCCGAGTATAGTTGGAACTATGAGGTGGGAACTCATATCGAGAGTGGGGATCACCGATTGACGACAGACATAACACTCTTTTATATAGATTGCAGAGATCAACAACTCACAATCTTCCCCGACGATATGGTCACAGGGCGACTTATGACCAACGCAGGGCACTCGCGGAGTTATGGTGTGGAGTTTTCGGGAAGAGCTACATTGGGTGACTTTAGGCTAGGTGGAGCGTATGGATATACCAACGCCAAGTTTATAACGTATGACGATGGAGAGGAGGATTATGCAGGCAACTTTGTCCCCTATGCTCCAGCGCATACCCTCTCGGCGAGTGTAGAGTATTCGATTGGGATCACAAGCAAATTTATGGATGCCATAACATTTAACGTCAACACCAATGGCGCAGGCACAATATATTGGAATGAGTCAAACACCTTCAAACAACCGTTCTATGCACTGCTTGGCGCGGAGGTTAGATTCAGGGGCGAGAACTACACGCTTGCTCTTTGGGGACGTAATATTTGCGACAAGAGCTACAACACATTCTATTTCGAGAGCATGGGAAATGAATTTGTGCAACAAGCTCGCCCACGAACATTTGGCATAACAGCATCTATAAAACTATAATAAAAAAACTATAATAAACAACATAAAAATATAAATCTATAACAAACACAGAAGATGAAAAAATTTATTTCGATGATGATGATCGCTACAATGGCAATGTTTGCTGTTTCGTGCGACAAGGAGGATGAGGGCGACAACAATGGCGACTGCGGGTGCGACAACGACTATGGACTCTCGGGCGACCAATATATTGGTACATTGACTACATTTTATGGCGTAACTTCGATTGGCGAGACAACCGATTATGTATTGTATGCCGATGGTGATGTGGAGTCGATGGATATTATGATGCCTTCGGCACAATTCGTTTCGGCAATGCCTGCTATCGATATGGCGATATTGGAGATCGCTCTACAATCTCAAAATCCCGATTATTATTATCATGATACAGCCTCAATGGTCGGAATCTATGACCACAACCCACTCATTAATGATGTCGTTAAGGGGATCTCGAATGTAGAGGTTACAGTGTCGTATGATGGTCAAATCACAGTATCGTTCATCTGCTCGGTATCGACCGAGGCAATGGGTGATTTAGATGCACAGGTTATATTCGAGGGTGTAAAGAGCAGTGGCAAAACAACTGGTTTCTACGTTGGTAAGTCGAGCGGAACAGTCGAGATTGCAGATGTGACATTGACATATTACTCGGGGGACAACACTCTTGTTGTCGATGGATTCTCATTCTCGGATATGTTGGACGGAACAACCTTGGCGATTAAGGGGTTGAGTGCTGATGGTGACGAGGGTTTCATCACAGGCGAGAACTTGGGTGTAAGTTATGCTTTTATGGGCGCAGGGGCGACTGGTACGGTAACTTCGTTGTTGGGTGATTTGGAGAGCGACGAGCTTACATTCTCGATCTTAGCCGCGATGGGTGGCTCGGGCGAGGCATCGAGCTACAACTGCTCATATTATGGCGAAGTTACAGTTGTGGAGGAGTCATACGAAGGGTTCTACATCACAATATCGACAGGTGTAACATCGAGAGTAGATGGGGTGACGGTTGAGTATTATCAGGGCGATAACACCCTTGTAATTGATGGATTCAAATTCAACACCGCAATCCCAATGGGGTCGACTATTCCGATTGATTACATAACCGAAATATCGAGCAATGGGTTGACTTACCTCGCAGTAGATGGTGTCGAAGTTGAATACACTGTTATGTATCAACCATGTTCAAGTATGGTTACAGATCTTACATGCACCGTCATCGACCAAACAGCCGAGCTAGAGTTTTGGATCATGTACAACGACTTCAACTACCCATGTTCATACATCGGCGAGATCACGACATATGAGGGTAGCTACGATAATGGCGAATTAGAGTAAATAAAATAGGGAGTCTATATTTATAATTCATAAGAAACTATAGAGGTATTAGTTTAAATAGAACAATCCCTCCCAGTGGCTCTTTTCATGAGAGTTTTGTGGTCGCTGTGGGGTTGATTGTCGCAAGAAGGGTCGCTTTTCTATCTCGAAAGGCGACCCTTTTTTTGTATTATTATTATTATCATGATACATTCTTCGCACAAATTATTACCTTTGTGTTATAGAGAAACCTTTTGATAGAATGAATAACTTCAATAAACTACTCATATACCGCAAAATGTTCATTCGTCCCTATGTGGAGCGTCTGCTCAAAATCATGGGGGCATTGAACTACTTAATGTCGGGGGTGTTGATCGTGACACTAATATTCGAAAATGGATTTTTGATCTCCGACGCAGACCAATCACTCATCGAGGGGATATATAGTTGGGTGTGGAGGATATTTATGATCCACCTCACATTGCAAGTGACACTCAACTTCCAGGAGGCGAGGCAGAATTTTCGGTGTGTCAGCTGGATAGTCGGAGGTTTGTTATACCTCACACTGATCCCTCGAATCTTTGGACACCCCACAAATTCTCGACTCTTTGAGGTTGTATGGATGGTATTGGATAGCAAATTATATACGCTCACGATGCTTACAACAATGGCGTTTTTGCAACTTTCGAGTGGTGTGATGTCTCTCGTTGGCAAACGTGCAAACCCATCGTTTATAGTCTGCATGAGCTTTACACTCATTATATTAATTGGGGCTGGAATGTTGATGTTACCTCGATCGACATACAACGGCATATCGTTTATAGATGCACTCTTCACATCGACAAGTGCGACATGCGTTACGGGTCTCACGTCGATTGATGTCGCCTCGAACTTCACACCTGCTGGGGTATTTATCATCGCGGCGTTGATCCAAATCGGAGGACTTGGAATTATGACCCTCACATGTTTCTTCGCGGTCTTTTTTATGGGCAACGCATCGTTTCGTTCGCAGGCGATGATTAGCGACATGGTGAGCTCCAAATCGCTCAGTTCATTGGTATCGACACTTATATATATCATGGGATTCACCATCATCATCGAGGCAATAGGGGCTCTTTTGATTTGGTGGGATATTCACGACGCAATGGGGATGTCGCCAAGCGAAGAGATTTGGTTCGCGGTGTTTCACTCGGTGTCGGCATTCTGCAACGCTGGATTTTCGACCCTCGATGGGAACCTAGGCAATGAGTCGTTGATGAGTGGACACAACTTCTTCTATGTCACAATATCGGCTCTTGTGATATTGGGAGGTATTGGATTTCCGATTTTGGTAAACCTCTACGATTCACTCCATTATCGTTTAACACTCCTTAAGGAGCGATATATCTTGCGTAGTGATCGTGTCACTCGACAGGTGCATCTATATAGCCTCAATACTCGTATTGTGTTGGTTATGACAACACTTTTGCTTGTGGGAGGAACTCTCTCGATCGCTATTTTGGAGTGGAACAGAGCATTTGCCGATTTGCCGACGGCGGACAAAATTGTGCAATCACTCTTCACAGCGGTGTGTCCTCGAACAGCAGGATTTGCGAGTGTGAGCCTATCGACATTTAGCATACAATCGTTGTTGTTGATAATGATTTTGATGATGATCGGAGGAGGTACACAATCCACGGCGGGAGGTGTCAAGGTGAATGTTTTTGCAGTTGTATTGCTCAATTTGTGGGCGATAATCCGTGGCAAAGAGAATGTCACGATTTTCAATCGCACGGTGTCGTATGACTCTATTAGGCGATCAAATGCAACGATGATGCTCTACTTCTCGTTTGTTATTGTGGCATTTTTTCTGCTTACAATCTTCGAACCCGAAGCGCCAATTATCCCCCTATTCTTCGAAGTTATCTCGGCACTTAGCACCGTGGGTGCGAGCATCGATCTAACGCCAACCTTTGGAACCGATAGCAAAGCGGTGATTATTGCTCTGATGTTTATCGGACGTGTGGGAGTACTCACCACGGTCACTAGTTTGGTGAAGCAAAAGAGAAAAACAAATAAATATAAATTCCCAAGTGATAATATTATAATCAACTAATTATGAAACCCACATGACCTTCAGTCACCCAGAATGATGAAAATGACCTACGATGTATTATCTTTGTGTATTTACACACACATTATTATCTATGGGGTCAATATCATTCGATCAAGTA
>JBCQUZ010000010.1:0-47179 GCA_047173645.1 Rikenellaceae bacterium | reverse complement strand
CATCGAACAATCCTCGTTTGCCAGTGCTCTTAAAAATCATAGTGGTCGTGCTTTATATTACACTACAAAGATAGTGATAATTTATTGAATGTCAAAACTTTAATTTTTAGAAGTCCCCTAAAAATAAAATACCTAAAAAGAGCCTATTTTTTGCGCCCATTAACGGAGGCAAAGGTATAGAATTTTATCTAGTTGCTAGTGGTTTTGTGTGATTTTTTTGTTGCAAAATCATAATGTAGGGGTGCTAAGTAGTGTAAAACAATTATTGCCATATTTTTAAAAGCACTTTTGGAGCGACATTTTTCACTATTAAATTTCAGTATAGAACCACTATATTTTCAATTCAATAGCAAAAAATCTCATCTCCAATAGCACTTTTAAAAATACACCAATAATTGTTTTACCCTACTTAAATATTGATAAATCGTTGTTTTTCACAATCTTTTAATATACCTTTGTATTGGCTAAATATTTACAAAAACTAAAACGTTAACCTTAATGAAAAGAGTAAAACTAACTCTATGCACTGCGGTGCTATCACTTCTAGCTGTGAACCTTTCGGCGCAGGAGTATCAATTTCCATTTCAAAATCCAGAACTCACTCTCGAACAAAGAGTCGACGATTTGGTAGCTCGCATGACCCTCGAAGAGAAGATCTCGCAGATGCACAACCAATCTCCAGCAATCGACCGCTTAGGTGTTTGCGCTTATGATTGGTGGAACGAGGCTCTGCATGGTGTGGCACGCGTGCGTAAAAGCTATAAGGTTACGGTATATCCCCAAGCAATAGGTATGGCGGCGAGTTTCAATCCAGATCTTTTGGAGGTTGTGGCATCATCAATTTCGGATGAGGGGCGTGCGATATTTAACCAAGATATTCGCGAAGGCAAGAAGGCGGTGCGATATAGAGGTTTGACATATTGGACTCCAAACATTAATATATTCCGCGATCCTCGTTGGGGACGTGGTCAAGAGACCTATGGAGAGGATCCATACTTGGCAGCAGCTATGGGTTCGGCAATGGTGCGTGGATTGCAGGGGGATGATGAATTTTTCCTAAAATCATCGGCTTGTGCAAAACACTACGCGGTGCATAGTGGGCCCGAATATAATCGCCACGTATATGATGCGCGACCTACAAAGTATGATTTGTGGGATACCTATCTTCCTGCATTTAAGGTATTGGTTAAGGATGCCGATGTGTCGGGTGTGATGTGTGCATATAACCGTTATATGGGTGCTCCATGTTGTGGCGATCCTGTTTTGATGGTCGATATTTTGCGCGAGCAATGGGGTTTTGATGGCTATGTGACATCGGATTGTTGGGGTATAGATGATTTTTATAAGCACCACAAAACACACGAAACTCCAGCTTCAGCCTCAGCGGCGGCGACTCTAGCAGGTACAGATTTGGAGTGCGGAACAGCAAATAAAAATTTGTTGCAAGCGGTCGAGGAGAATCTAATTTTGGAGCGTCAGATCCACAAATCGGTGAAGCGACTCTTCGAGATCCGTATGCGTCTAGGTATGTTCGACCCATTGGAGAGCAACCCTTATGGTTCAATCGGACTTGATGTTTTGGATTGCGACAAACACAAGGCTTTGGCTCTAGATATGGCACACGAAAGTATGGTGTTGCTCAAAAATGCGAAGAATACATTGCCTCTCAACCAAAAGAAGATCAAGCGTATAGCAGTTATAGGTCCGAACGCAAAAAACGAAGCGGTGATGATGGGTAACTACTTTGGCTATCCTTCTCACACGTCGACCGTTGTGGAGGGTATCGAGAATAACTTTAAGGATGCAGAGGTTATCTATATCGAGGGTGTAGGTCACATTGCAGCTCTTGAGGGTGTTGATTTTAAGGATGTCGCAGCACAAGCTAAAAAGGCAGATGTTATTATATATGTAGGAGGTATCTCGGCAGATTACGAAGGCGAGGAGAAGGGCGATGGATTTGGAACAGCCGATGGATTCTCGCGCGGAGATAGAAACACTATCGAGTTGCCAGCGGCACAAAAGGAGTTGCTCAAAGTGTTGGATAAAACAGGCAAGCCACTCATCTTTGTAAATATGTCTGGTTCGGTTGTTGCGATGGAGTGGGAGCACCAAAATGTGGATGCTATAATCCAAGCATGGTATGGCGGACAAGCTGGCGGACAAGCAATTGCCGACATCATCTCGGGCGACTACAACCCATCGGGACGCATGCCACTTACAGCATATAAGAGCGATGCAGATCTTCCAGATTTCGAAGATTACTCGATGACAAATCGCACATACAGATATTTCCAAGGCGAGGCTCGTTATCCATTTGGATATGGTCTAAGCTACACAACTTTTGCGTATGATAATATCTCGGCACCAACTGTAATCAATGCAGGCGACAAGATAACTGTCACTGCACAAGTTACAAACAGCGGTAAAATGGATGGCGACGAAGCGGTGCAACTATATGTTGTTCACAAGAATAGAGATGTCCTAACTCCAAATTGCGCACTCAAAGGTGTTAAGAAGATCAACCTTAAGGTGGGCGAGAGCAAGAGTGTTGAGTTTACGCTCAATCCACAAGATTTTGCAATTGTCGATGAGCGTGGTAACACAATCGTGTCGGCTGGAGATGTAGAGATTCATATCGGAGGAGGTCAACCTAACCATGCAGCAACTGTGTCTGTTGCAGCGAAGATTGAGGGCGATCCATATCAAATTCAGTAAATTTCTTAATACTTTTGTCGCTAAATCGTAAAATATAAAACGAGATGGAAAAGATATATATCCCTGCCGAGGGTCGCTACTCCGACACTCCATATGTTAGGTGTGGCGAGAGTTCGCTAAGATTACCTAGGGTGTCGCTTGGTCTATGGCAAAACTTCGGAACCTATGATGATTTCGGGGTGGCACAAGAGATGGTAACCCACGCTTTTGATCGTGGAATCACCCATTTCGACCTCGCAAATAATTATGGACCCGAACCAGGAAGTGCTGAGGTGACATTTGGGCGAATTATGCGCGAGCAACTCTCTGCCTATCGTGATGAACTTATAATCAGCTCAAAGGCTGGACACGAAATGTGGGCAGGACCTTATGGCGGAAACTCATCGCGCAAGAGTATTATAGCGAGTGCTAATCAGAGCCTCGCACGCACAGGATTGGACTATTTCGATATATTTTATACCCATCGTTGGGATGGGGAAACCCCTATTGCAGAGACTGTTTCGGCACTTGTTTCGTTGGTGCGTTCGGGCAAAGCGTTGTATGTGGGCGTGTCGAAATATCCACCACACCTAGCGGAGCAGATATATTCGATGTTGCGAGACGAGGGGGTTCCATGTTTGGTGAGCCAATACCGATATAATATGTTCGACCGCGCAGTTGAGGCGGAGAGTCTGCCCCTTGCGGCGAAGCATGGTTCGGGTGTTGTGGCTTTCTCGTCGTTGGCACAAGGTCTCCTTTCGGATAAATATATCAAGGGAATACCTTCATCGTCACGCATCGGTCGAGAGCATCAATCTTCGATTAATAGATCGGCGATAACTCCCGATAAATTAGCTAAAATTGTGGCACTTAACGACATGGCACAACGTCGCGGTCAATCACTCGCCCAAATGGCTTTGGCGTGGGTTATGCGTCGTCCCGAGATCACATCGGTTGTGATTGGAGCGAGTCGTGTAGCTCAGATAGATGATAGCTTGCGTGCGGTCGAAAACCTAGGTTTTTGCGAAGAGGAGTTGGCAGAGATTGAGACTATCTTAAATTCATAGAGACCAATTCGACCATTTGGGGTATCGAGCCTTTATTAACCCCATAGATTTAGAGTCATATAGGATTATTATCAAATAAATTTGAATAATCCTATATGACTCTATTCTTTTGATGTCGATAGTTTAAATAGTCTCCAACTCTTTTAATTTTTTATAATGCAACTCAAAAAATACTCTTATTTTGTTAAGTATTAGATTATTAGGATCGCGTTCTGTTTGAGTTTGCATCTCGATGCAAAACTTTTTAAAATCTTTTAGAAGTTGTTCCATTAATAGCGGTTCTTGATAATCGGGAACTCTTAGATAACGGTATTGAAAAAGAGATAGGTAGATGTAGAGTCTTTTGATTTCGTCGCGCTCTAAATCGAATGTGTTAGAGGTTGTTAACCTCACTTTGTGTCGCTGTTCCATAATCTTTGTTTTGGATGGTTAAACTTATGAGACAGGAGAAAAATAGGATGATTTCACCTGACCCGTTGCATTTCACCAGACTCGGCAGCGAGCACATTAATGCATCGCACGGGAGGCAAAACCACCCATGTATGCAGTAATTCACGGACATAAAATGCCCGTCTTTGCTTTTTGGTAGGTTTTCCTACCGAGTCTAATATGAAATGCACTACAAATGTAGAAAGAATAATCATAATAACAAAACCTTCGAGACTCTCTTTTTTGTCAATTACTTCATAAATATAAAATAGCCTCTTGATAGTCGCGAAGATTTTTTGTAAATTTGTCGTGAGAAATTGTCCCCTCTTTTTAAATTTAAAAATTAGAATATATGTTTTCGATATTTGCCTCGGTTTTAGGCTACCTCTTTTTGACGGTTTTATGTTCCGTTTTTTTGATTATCTCGGCTGTGGCATTTGTTGTGTGCTATCCTTTTGACCCGAAGCGTTGGGTTGTGCATAATCTTTCACGTGCAATGAGTTATATATTCTTTTTCGTGTTTAGATGGATGTGGCAATATGAAATATCGGGGCTCGAAAATATAGATCCAAAGGGGCGATATGTGATTATGATGAACCACAATGCTATGATGGATGTGCCGATGTTGTACTTCACATCGTTGGACTTTAGATGGGTGTCGAAGCGTCAAGTCTTCTCGATTCCATTTTTTGGACAATTTTTGGTTCTGCATGGAGATATAGCAATCGAGAGGGGAAATCCAGCTGCGGCGATGAAGTTGGTGATGGAGAGAGGTCTCAAATGGATAGGTCGTGGGGTGTCGGTATCGATATTTCCCGAGGGTACACGCTCCAAAACGGGCGAGATCGGAAGATTCAAAAGCGGAGGTTTTCGTTTGGCGCAGGAGGCTGGAGTCGAAATTTTGCCTGTTGTGGTGGATGGAACCAAGACTCTTCTCAAAAGTAATGGATTGTTGAATCCAGGGCGCAAAATTATAATCAAGGTGTTGCCCGCAGTGAGTGCACAAAGAGTCGCACAGACAGATGTTAAAGTGTTGATGGATGAGGTGCACCAAGATATGGTAGATGGTTTGGCACAAATAAGAGCAAATAAAAATAAATAGACGATAGGGGGATGGCAGAGTTAGATTTAACAACAAATACAACGAGTAACTATGGCGATGAGGCGATCATCACCCTATCTCCGCGCGAACATATCCGTCTGCGCCCAGGTATGTATATCGGTAAATTGGGCGATGGTACACAAAGCGACGATGGAATCTATGTCCTCATAAAGGAGGTTGTAGATAACTCGGTCGACGAATTTGTGATGGGGGCAGGTAAGCGTATCGAAATATCTATAGATAACGATGTGGTCTCGATTAGGGATTATGGTCGAGGCATCCCTCTCAAATCATTGTCGGCGGCGGTGAGCGAGATGAACACTGGCGGAAAGTATAACGGTACAGCATTCAAAAAGAGTGTAGGACTCAATGGCGTGGGTGTCAAGGCGGTGAATATGTTGTCGTCGGAGTTTTCTGCGCGTTCGGTGCGCGATGGCGAAGCTCGCACGGTGACATTCTCGCAGGGGTTAGAGCTTTCGGATAAATGGGAGAGTGGCATCACCGAAAAGAATGGAACATTCATAACTTTTAAGGTCGACACCGAGGTTTTTGGTGAATATAACTATAATTTGGAGTATGTTGAGCAGATGGTGCGCAACTACACATACCTAAACCTTGGGCTGACATTTGTGCTCAATGGGCAAAATTATGTATCGAAAAATGGATTGTTGGATCTGTTGAACGAAAATTTGAACGAATCGCCCCTATATGCTCCTATCCACCTTACGGGTACCGATATAGAGGTTGCCATAGCGCACGGATCGGGATATGGAGAGAGTTATTTTTCGTTTGTGAATGGTCAATATACATCGCAGGGAGGAACCCACCAAGCGGCATTTAGGGAGTCGATCGCGAAGGTTATTAAGGATTTTTACAAGAAGGATTTCGACGCTTCGGATATTCGAACATCTATAATTGCAGCAATATCGGTCAAGGTCACCGACCCTATATTTGAGTCGCAAACCAAGATTAAATTGGGAAGTAAGGAGGTTGAACCAGGGGTTACGGTGAGAAACTTTGTGATGGATTTCTTGACTCAAAACCTAGATAACTTCTTGCACAAAAACCCCGAAACGGCTCAAATCCTCCAAAAGAAGATTGTCGAGAACGAAAAGGAGCGCAAGGCAATATCGGGAATACAAAAAAAGGCAAGGGAGACAGCGAAGAAGGTGTCACTCAACAATAAGAAACTCAGGGATTGCAAGATTCACCTAACGAGCAAAAACGATTTGGCGGAGCAATCAATGATATTTATCACGGAGGGTAACTCCGCGTCGGGATCCATAACATCGAGTCGTGATGTCCGCACACAAGCGGTCTTTTCGCTTAGGGGTAAACCGCTCAATTGCTATGGATTAACTAAAAAGGTAGTCTACGAAAACGAGGAGTTTAACTTGTTGCAAGCGGCTCTAAATATCGAAGATGGAATCGAGAACCTGAGATACAACAAAGTGGTCATTGCGACCGATGCCGATGTGGATGGAATGCACATTCGATTGTTGTTGCTCACCTTCTTCTTGCAATTCTTCCCCGAAATTGTACGTAGCGGACACCTCTACATCTTGCAAACGCCACTCTTTAGAGTTCGCAACAAAAAGCAGACGCTCTATTGCTACACCGACGAAGAGAGACTCGCGGCAATATCCAAATGTGGGGCATCGGCAGAGATCACCCGATTCAAAGGTCTGGGTGAGATCTCGGCAGATGAGTTCAAGGGGTTCATTGGCGAAGATATGCGACTAGACAAGGTGCGCATGACTAAGGATGACCCGATCCACGAGATGTTGGAGTTTTATATGGGAAAAAATAGTTTCGAGAGGCAGGGTTTTATTATCGACAACCTGCGTGTTGAGGAGGATATTGTCGAGGCGGACACATTATAGTTACCAATAGGAGATTATGGAGAAGGAGATAGTAGACACACAACCCAAACGAGAGGGTAAATATAGTCGCCTAACAAGCGAAGAGGCTGGAATGAAGAGACTCACGGGGATGTACAAGAGTTGGTTCTTGGACTACGCTTCGTATGTGATCTTGGAGCGCGCGGTGCCTCACGTATATGATGGATTGAAGCCCGTACAACGTCGTATTCTCCACGCTATGAAGGTGGTGGATGATGGCAGGTACAACAAAGTTGCCAATATCGTGGGTCAAACGATGCAGTATCACCCCCACGGCGATGCCTCGATCAAGGACGCAATGGTGCAAATTGGCCAAAAGAATCTGCTTATAGATTGTCAAGGAAACTGGGGAAATATTCTCACGGGCGATGATGCGGCGGCGGGACGTTATATAGAGGCGCGATTGTCGAAATTCGCTCTGGATGTGGTATTTAATCGCAAGACGACGGAGTGGATGCTCTCTTATGATGGACGTAAGGAGGAGCCTGTGACTCTGCCTATTAAATTCCCTCTGTTGTTGGCGCAGGGAGCCGATGGTATTGCGGTGGGTTTGGCATCTAAGATCTTGCCACACAACTTCGTGGAGCTAATCAATGCCGCTATTGCGCACCTTCGAGGCGAGAGCTTTGAACTACTTCCCGATTTTCAGACAGGAGGGCAGATGGATGCAAGTAGATATAATGATGGTCTGCGAGGCGGAGCGGTAAAGGTTCGTGCGAAGATCTCGAAGATCGACAAACGTACCCTTGCAATCACCGAAATTCCATACAATACAACCACCGAATCGATCAAAGATTCAATCATCAAGGCGAACGAAAAGGGTAAAATCAAGATCAAGAAGGTCGATGATAATACAGCCGAAAAGGTAGAGATAATAGTTCAAGTGGCAAATGATGAGTCGAGCGACCGCACTATAGATGCACTCTACGCATTTACCGATTGCGAGGTGTCGATCTCGCCAAACTCATGCGTCATTGAAGATAATAAACCTCATTTTTTGGGGGTAAGCGAGATTCTTCGTCGTTCGGCAGAGAATACCAAACGACTCTTGGGGTTGGAACTTCAAATCAAACTCGGGGAGTTGAACTCGGCATGGCATGCCGCATCGTTGGAGAGGATATTTATCGAGAATAAACTATACCAACTAATCGAGGGTTGCCGAAGTAGAGAGGAGGCATACGCCGCGGTTGATGGAGGGTTGGAGCCATTCAAAAAGTTGTTGCGTCGCGAAGTGACAACCGAAGATGTGCAGAGGCTCACGGAGTTGAAGTTCATCAGAATTTCGCGCTACGACACAGATAAGGCAGATAACGAGATCAAGCAGATCGAGGAGGATATAAAACAGACACAAGGTTACCTAGACAATCTAACGGACTATACAATAGCCTACTATACGCGCATTCGCGACAAATATGGCAAAGGTAAGGAGCGTCGCACCGAACTTCGCGAATTTGATATGATCGAAGCTACGAAGGTGGCGGTGACCAACGCGAAGTTGTATGTCGACAAGGCGGAGGGATTCTTTGGCACTGGCAAGTCGATGAAGGATAGCGAATTTGTATGCGACTGTTCCGATATTGACGATGTGATTGTGATGACAAAGGATGGTCGCTACATAATCACGAAGGTGAGCGACAAAGCATTTTTTGCGAAGAATATATATTATATAGGTGTTTTTAAGCGCAATGATGAGAGGACAATATATAACATCCTCTATCGCGATGGTCGTTTGGGCGCACTTATGATGAAACGTTGCGCCATAAAGGGTGTGACGCGCGATAAGGAGTATGACATTACAAAGGGAACCGCTAAGAGCGAAGTTATATACTTGTCGGTCAACCCTAATGGCGAAGCTGAGGTGTTGAAGATATACTTCAAACCACGTCCAAGGCTCAAAAAGCTCATTGCTGAATTGGATTTTTCGACCCTCGCAATCAAGGGTCGCCAAAGCCAAGGAAATCTATATACACGCTATTCGTTGCACAAAATTGTTGTCAAGGAGAGAGGTGTATCGACCCTTGCAGGGCAAAATATTTGGTACGATTCGGATGTGCGTAGACTCAATACCGATGAACATGGAACATTGCTTGGAGAGTTCAAAGGCGATGATAAATTGGTGGTGTGGACAGCGAAGAATCAATACTACATCGCAGGTTACGACATCATGCAACACTTCCCCGACGATACGATTAAGGTCGAGAAGTATGTGGGTGGAAGGGTCTACAATGTATGTTATTTCGATAAGGCGCAACATTACTACTACATGAAGCGTTTCAAGGTGGAGTTAGGCGATAAGACGCAACAATTCTTGGGCGAAGATGGCGAAGATGATCTAATTTGTATGAGCTCCAACAAAGTGGCGAAGTTGGTCGTTGAGTATCAAGGAGCACACGCCTCGCGCCCAGCCGATGAGTTGGAGGTGGCGGAGTTTGTGGGTGTTAAAAGCCATCGAGCTAAGGGTAAGCGTATCACCACATATGATGTGGCGAAGCTCCACTTTATAGAGCCTGAAGAGGTCGAGGAGTTGGAGGATGAGATCGAGGAGTCGGAGATTGAAAATGAAGAGAATCAAAAAGTTGCAGGAGATGTGGAGTTCTCGATAGAGCGCAACGAAGTGGATGAAAATGAGGGATCGAGTCAATTAAATCTTTTTGAATAGAGAGTAGATATGTTGATATTTTTGATAGGATATATGGGGTGTGGGAAGAGCACCATCGGGCGTAAACTTCACCAACGATTGGGTTGGAAGGTGGTTGATACCGACAAAATTATAGAGCAAAACGAGGGGTGTACAATAGCAGAGATCTTTGACACCAAAGGCGAAGAGCACTTCCGCGAACTAGAGCGCGGAGTGGTCGATATGTTGGATCACCAAAGCGAGGATTGCATAGTCTCTACGGGGGGTGGATTGCCTATATGGGGCGATAATATGTCACTGCTTAATGAGGTTGGTGTAACGGTTTACCTTAAGCGCACGGCAGAGAATATAGCGTCGAGATTGAGTGCTAATGGTCGATATAAACGCCCGAAACTAAGGGGGTTGAATGACGAAGAGTTGGTCGCTTTTATGTCTGAAAATATCGCTTTGCGCGAACCAATATATAACCATGCAAAGTTGATAATCGACGCGGTGCCTCTCGACGACGACGAAATTCTGAATACAATAATCAAATATATCAAAACGCAAAGTTAATTCTCGATGGATAACAGAGCAATTGGCATCTTCGATTCGGGGCTCGGGGGACTTTCGGTGTGGAGAGCGATCAAGTGTCGTTTGCCAAGGGAGTCTTTGCTCTATTTGGGCGATGGGGTGAATTGTCCTTATGGTCTGCGCCCCTCGACACAAATCCGTGAACTTGCATTTAGAGCTGTTGGAGAGCTAATTGAAAGCGGATGCAAGATGGTTGTTGTGGCATGTAATACAGCAACTAATGCCGCTATCGAGGAGCTTAGGGCGCACTATCCAACGATCCCATTTGTGGGGATGGAACCTGCGGTGAAGCCAGCGTGTCTGCTCACCAAATCGGGGGTTGTAGGGGTGTTGGCGACACAACGCACAGTCGAGGGGGATATGTTTCATCGTACGGCGGCTAAATATGGCGATAATATTCGTGTTATAGCTAAATTTGGTCGAGGATTTGTGGAGCTTGTCGAGTCGGACAAAGAGTCAAGCCGTAAGGCAGAGGAGGTGATCGGCGGAGTTTTGGAGGAGATGATCTGCGAGGGTGTAGATCAAATTGTTTTGGGGTGTACGCACTATCCATTTTTGAGCGATACAATTGCTCGATTGGCTCCAGGCGCCAATATCATAGATCCTTCGCCTGCGGTGGCGAAGCAGGTCGAAAAGCTACTCACGGAACACAATCTTAGAGCCCACGAAGAGCATATTGCAGAGTATGATTTCGCGAGTTTCGGAGGTGAAGAGTATGTGGAAAGGCTCCGTATAAAGGTGGCAAAATTTTTATAGAGGTAAACAAAATGGCAAAAAAAACAATAAAGCAGGAGAGTCCCGTGGAGGATAATTTTGTGATAACAAATAAGGAGACTATACGCTGGACATTGGGCTTAACGCTCTTTGGTGTGGGGTTATTTTCGGTGGTGTCGGTTCTATTCTATCTGGTGGATTGGAAGGCTGATTTTAGTATCCTCAATGGTGTAAATAGTGATAGTCCACTTTTCGATGAGGCGCAGATCTCAAACCCATGCGGACGTATGGGGGCTTGGATTGGCGAATTGTTGGTCGGGCGGTCGTTTGGTGTGGTGGGTGTTGTGATCCCTCTTTTTTTGACAATTATTGGGGTCAGAATCCTTAGGAGTGAACCTCTTAAGATTAATCGTACTCTTTTGGGAGCTAGTTTGATCCTAATTTTGGGATCACTTAGTTTTGGATTTCTATTTTCGGGATTCGAGATATTTAATAGTGGATTGGGCGGAAACTTTGGTTTGTCGCTCAGCCATGCGCTTTGCGATGTTGTCGGTGGGGTTGGTTGCGCAATAATATTGTTGGGCGGTTGGATCCTTACGGGGGTATTTATAAATCGTAACTTTATAAGGACGGTAAATAGTGCAGGAAATGTAGCGGTCGATAGAGGTGAAAAACTTGTCGATATGGTTAAAAATAGTGTTAAGCCACGCACTCAAACTCTCAATGAGGATGTCGCAAAGGAGAGTGTCGAAGATCGAGAGAATCAAACTACATCATCAACTTCTGAGCCTAACCCTATCTATAAACCAGCCTCTAACCTAAACTCAAATCCAGTTGAACGTTCGGAGCCATCATCGGAGCCATCATCGGAATTGTCATCGGAGATAGTTTCAGAATCAGCCCCAACAATAGAGCCTAAAGCAGAGATAGAACCAGAGTTTGATCCAACTCCAACATACAAGGAGAATATAGAGGAGGAGTCAAAAGAGGAGGAGATTTCGAAAGAGGTCATTGCCAAGGAGAGTGTCAACCCAACCCTCGAAAAGGATGAGGAGGATATAGATGATCTAGATGAACCATCGCCATTTATTGTGCTCACCGACGATACAATTGTTGGAGCAGGCGATACAATCAATACGATATACTCTCGTCGTCGCCGATCTGAAGGGTTGGAACTTGTCGAGATTGACGATAATGGCGAGATTGTCGAGAGCGAAACAACAGAGCCAATGGAGGTGATACGCACCGTGCAAGAGCCTGTAATTGAGGATCTCAGCGATGATATAGAGGAGTTAACAGATATAGACGACATAGAGGAGCTAACAACAGATCCCGAACCTATATTTGAGGTTGCACCACAAACAGAGTCCTCGTTGTCGCAACCTCAAATATATGAAGATGGCGTGGTGATTACTGTTGAGGCAAACGAAGCGGAGCTTGTCGATGAAGATGATGTAGATAGTTCATTGTATGATCCTCTCATGGATCTAAATCATTATGAACGTCCACCATTTAATCTGCTCGAAGATTACAACTCAGATTTTGAGGTGAGCGATGCGGAGATCTACGAAAACAAGGCAAAAATCGAAGATACACTCAAACACTTCGGAATCCCAATTAGCCGAATAAAAGCAACGGTGGGTCCTACGATCACACTCTACGAGATTGTTCAAGCGCAGGGTGTGAAGATCTCGAAAATTCAAGGTCTCGAAAATGATATTGCACAGAGTCTCAAAGCGTTGGGTATCCGCATTATAGCTCCAATACCAGGGCGTGGAACTATCGGAATCGAGGTTCCGAATCGTCACACACAAATTGTATCGATGTATTCGGCAGTGCGAAGTACAAAGTTCCAAGAGATAAAGGCGCAGTTGCCAATCGTGATTGGACGTACGATCCAAAATGAGAACTATGTCTTTGACCTTGCCAAGATGCCTCACTTGTTGGTGGCAGGAGCTACGGGTCAAGGTAAATCGGTGGGACTCAACGCCATAATCACATCACTATTGTATCGTAAACACCCTGCGGAGCTGAAGTTGGTGATGATCGACCCTAAGATGGTGGAGTTTACCCCCTACAAACATCTAGAGCGTCACTTTATGGCGAAGATGGAGTCGGAGGATGATGTGATTATCACAGATCCCAAGAAGGCGGTTTACACCCTAAATTCGCTTTGCGAGGAGATGGAAAAGCGCTTAAAATTATTGTCGGCAGCTACTGTACGTAATATAGTGGAGTATAACGAGAAGTTCAAAAATAGACGACTAAACCCCGAAAATGGACACTTCTACATGCCATATATTGTGGTTGTAGTCGATGAGTTTGCAGACCTTATAATGATGACTCGCGAAGTTGAGGCTCCTGTGATGCGTCTTGCGCAAAAGGCTCGTGCGGTGGGTATTCACTTGATTATCGCGACACAACGCCCCGATGTTAAGGTGATTACGGGAGGTATCAAGGCTAACTTCCCAGCTCGTATTGCTTTTCGCGTGATGCAGATGATCGACTCGCGAACGATTATCGACCAACCTGGAGCGAATCAACTTATAGGTCGTGGAGATATGTTGTTTTCGAAGGATGGAGAGCTTACGCGTATTCAATGTGCACTCGTCGAGACGGACGAAGTGGAGCGTGTTGTGAACCATATTAGTTGTCAACAAGGCTACACCGAAGCGTATAGACTTCCCGATTATACACCCGAAGGAGGTGGCGATGTCGACCTAGGGTCGGATAGTGGAGCGGCTATCAAGTATGATTCACTCTTTGCAGAGATCGCGCGCACTGCGGTGGCTGGAGGTACATTATCGACATCCTATATTCAACGTAATTTCGAGGTGGGATTCAACCGTGCAGGGCGAATCATGACACAACTCGAAAGGGCTGGTATTGTTGGTCGCCAAGAGGGGGCTAAGCCTCGCGAAATATTGTTTCATGATTCACTTTCGTTGGAGGAGAAGTTACAAAGTTTAGGGGTAGGTTAAAAGGTAAAGATAATTTATATGGTTAAGAGGTTATTTATATTGATATGTGTAGTAGTTGCATTTACGTTCTCTACATATGCAGATGAACAGGGCGAAAAGGCTCTTGTTGAACTTACGCATAGACTTCGCGAAATGGGAGATTATGAATCGGATATTACGCTTAGAATGCAATCCGATGTGATTGAGGGTCATTATCGTATAAGTGGCTCTGATTATCATATAAACATGGGGAGTGTAGAGTTGTGGGGCGTAGGTGATAAACGCTATGAGGTGAGCCATAAGATCGAAGAGGTGGTTGTGGAGAGAGCCAACAAAAGCGAAAATACACTGCTAGGGAACCCTTCGCAAGCGTTTGATCTTGCAGAGCAGGGGTTCAATGCCGAACTTATGCAGGGAAGCACAGGGTTAATTTTGCGATTAACACCTCGGAGTGACGATGGGGCGAAAATTGACGTAGATCAAATTGTTATACATTTGGATTTCAAAACCCTGCTACCAACAAAGATCCTCTATCAAGCCGACAACGAGAGTGTGGAGGTGGAGTTTGGAGGGATCAAAAAAACAAAATCCTCGATAGAAGAGTTCGATATATCTAAATATCGAAAGTATGATATTGTTGATCTATATTAATATTTTTTAAGCTATATCAATTTTTGGCAAAAAAATTGCTTTTGCAAATGTGATCTTTTTTTTCAGTTTGCAAGATCGATCCTAAACCAAAATAATATTGCATGATGTGGCTTAAAAATCTATTATTTACTAAACAAACGGCGATAACCATTCTAATAATGACCCTTTTGGGGGTTAAGGTATATGGTCAAAATGATTCTGTAATAAATCGGTACTTTATTATTGAACTGGGCGATGATCGCTCTCAAGGGGAGGCGCAAAAGCCCCCTTTTACAGATCCTACCTTGAAGGGGTCTATCTTACCAAGATCTTCTTTAGCAAATAGTTACAGAGAAGATGGGAGCTTTTTATTTGCTCTTAAAACAAATCTCCTTTTCGATGCAGTCTCGATTGTGAATGCCGAGGTTGAGTTTCCTGTTGGTGAACGTTGGTCGCTAGCGGGAGAGATCCTTTTCCCGTGGTGGACTATGGATAACCACAAATCTGATAGTCGGCGAAATCGTCTGCAAATTCTAAATGGTAATATCGAAGCTAAATATTGGTGGGGTGATAGATTCACTCGACCCACTCTCACTGGGTGGTTTTCGGGTGTATATACAGGCTATGGCACCTACGATATAGAGCACAATGGGCGTGGATACCAAGGTGATGCCCTCTTTTCGGTGGGGGTAAGTGGCGGTTATGCCCATCAGATAAATCAAAGAGGAGATCTGCGCATGGAATATACGCTAGGGGTGGGTTATATGACCACATATTATCACTACTATCATGCTGAGTTTTGCGACAATAACCATTGGCACGCAGTCGAGTACCGAAAGGGGCGTTACAAGTGGTTTGGCCCCACAAGAGCAAAGGTCTCTTTGGTATGGTTGATAAATTGTAACGTAAAACGATAAGAGATATGAAGAGGATATTTAACCCTATAATTTGTACATTTTTTTGTGCATCTATGCTTCTTGCGTGTAAACAGGAGCTTTGTCAATGGAATTCGGTGGGTAATAGCTCATCGGTTCGCTTTTTGGTAGATTGGTCGCAATCAAATATTGAGACCTCTAAAATTAATAATCTATCGGCGTATGGTTATCCCGAAGATGGAGGCGCGCCATATTTGAGAGTTTCGGGCGATATAGAGTCATCATATATAAACCTCCCTAGCGGAGAGTATTCGTTGCTGTTGTTTAACGATATTGTGGGCGATATTGTGGGTATGAGTTTTAATGATGTTGATCTGTATGATGAATTTAGTGCCCAAATTATTGAGCGAGAGTTGCCTGGCGATCTATATTATACCATCGGGGAGGGCGAAATCTTAGCATCGACACTCGGTCAACTCTCGGCGTGGCGAATGGATAGTTTCGAGGTGTTACCCGATATGGTGATTTGCTCATATTGTGGTGAAGATCACGATGTTGAAGATGTAGTATTAACCGTAGAACCTACCCCCATAACAACTCAATGTATTATCACGGTGCGTATCGAAAATTTAGATAACGCTCAAATAATTCAAGGTATATTGAAGGGTTTTGCACGAGGGGCATATTTAGCTACGGGTGAAAGGGTGTCGACTTCGCTAGATACCACAACATTATATAGTGTGCTATTCTCATCGCGCACATATGACTCTGACGATAGTTCGGATGGAGTTGTCGAGGCGGAGATTATAACTTTTGGCAAAGACCCCAAAGAGGATCAAATCTACGAATTGGAGCTAGATATAATATTGAATAGCGGAGAGTATGCGAAATTTACACGCGATATTACAGAACAAGTAATAGAGCAAGATAATGTAAAAATTATAATAAACTTGGACACTTTAGATAATTTAATCTCATTGCCAGAGAGTGACGGCACGGGTTTTGGAGTAAATAGTTGGGGTGACAGGGAATCAATCGAACTTATGTAACACCACAAAATTATTTTATTATTTATTTATTAAAAAATTACTTTTATGAAAAAACTTCTCTTTCCAGCAATGTTTCTCGCTGCCACTATTGTCGGTTGCGCAGATGATGAATCAACCGCAGTTGGCGGTGCGTCGACTATCGACAATGGCGATTTAGTGTCTATCAATGTCTATGCTGGTACGACAAAAGGAGACGACACAACAACTAATTCTATCGAATTAGATGAATATGTGCTATTGCATATCGACGATAGCGATGGTGTAGCTGAGAGTTATAAATTTGTATACTCTAGCTCAGATTGGAGCCAATCAGGATCAAGCATTACTTGGAGTGATATTAAATTCCCAGCAAACTTCTATTCGTTGCACGACGATGCCGCTCTTGATGGTGTAACATTTTATGATGACGACGAAAATTTGAGCGATGGTTATGCTAAATACGAAAACTACAAGGTGACAGGTAATTCGTCAACTCACAAAGATTTGGTATACCACGCAAGTCGATTGAGTGCAGCACCTTCAGGTGGTACATTGAGTGCTTATCACAAACATGCTCTCTCGAAGATCCACCTTTATGCTTCAACAGGATATAATTTGCTATATGTTGCACGTGTGCAAATGGTAAATATTGATGGTAAAGGTACAGTTACTATCACTCCTCTAGATGCTACGGATATTACAACTTCGAATGGAGTAGAATGGGATGTTACGGAGGATAACCAAACATACCAATATTTCTTCATTAGTGGTGATACTCCAACAAAATTTACGGGCAGTAATCAACTTATCAACACCGAGAAGGATGCTCCACTTATGATTATCCCTCAACAAACGACAAAAGCGACCGTTGTAGGTAGTGATGATAGCCTTGTTGCAACAATCAGTGAAGGATCATATATCGAGGTTATCTACTATTTGACCAATAGCGCAGGTGTGCCAATTGTGGGTTACTCATCTGTTAGCGAGATGCCAAATGGTTCGTATTATAAGGATGAAAATCAAGTGTTGTATGTTGCAGCAGCATTCCCTCTAGGTTATACATTTACAGACAACACCGAATATGACATCACTCTTGGTATTGGTTCTAAAGGATCTACAGGTGGAAAGTTAATCTATGACTATTATGTAGACAAAAATGGTGATCCTGTATATCTAACAAAGGTTGACGGTGATGATGACGATGATGAGGAGGAGGTAGAGGTTCCAGAGATCGACGAAGGTGACGATATTTTGAGTGATGGCGACGATGAAATCGATATTGTTGTTAGCGCATGCGATTGGACTACTGGTAGCTCTGTAGATTTGACAGGTAGCGAATTGTAGTTAAAAGAGTAAGGTCTAATTGTTTAATTGGATCATTTAGATTAAAAAGGGTCAAGTAGTTTGTCGGGGTTGTTTTGCGACCGACACTACTTGACCCATTTTTTTACTTTGCGTCGTTCATAAACATCAATGCTCCAAATCCGAAGTGGTCATCTTGACGAATAGACTTTTCGGGATTTGTAACGGTTGGTGCTGCTGTGCGATTCGCTGGATTTGGATATTTCATAGGCGAAATTGTGCCTAACAACTCCTCGACATATGGCATCGTGAGCCCCATGCGATTTACATAGTGGTTGTATGGCATTTCGTATATGTCGCGCCAATCGCCACGATTGATTTGCGAAATCACGCCCCACTTACAATATTTCTTCGCAACAGTGACATCTTGCCACTTTTTGTATGGTACATCATCGTTGCCCATATTGAATTTTGCGAGATACTCGAAACCCTTCATTAGGCGATTGTCATAGGCGCTATATAGATCTGTTCCGCACTTCCATGCAATCTCTGCTACGACATTCAAACCATAAACTCCGAGTTGCGCATGAGCAGCATCGCGCCCAGCCTCTTGGCATTGACCATTGTCATCGATATAGTGCAGAAGGGTTCCATTGTCGCGAAGAGTCGACGAATATAAATATTGATCTATCGCCTTTGCATATCGCTCATCATCTTCCAGCAACACCGCCAAACCCATGTAGCTCATCAACACCACAGCACCCCAGTTTCCATTGGTGTAGGCAGGAGTTTTGAAGAATACACCCTCCGTTTCGGGGCAAACACCCACATCGACCAACCATTTACACACCTTCTTATATTCGCCTTTTTTGAAAGTTTCGGGGGCTAAAGATTGAATCATATCTACGGCATAGATCATATTTATCATATTGATTCCCACACCTAGGGGTGTTCCTTTACCAGTGCCAGTAGTAATTACGCGATCTGTATATAGATTGAGAAGTTGAACTGTTTTCTTAGCATGAGCAGAATCTTCGGTTATGGCAAACATCAATGCGTTGAGTGCCATAGCATAAAAATCATACTCCCATTTGTTGATCCAATCTTTATCTTTGTCAGAAGCGCGAGCTATGACATTCGCCTTGCCGACACAAAATTTAGGGTTGAGGATTCGAGGGGAGTAGTTAGATTTTGCGAAATCCATCTCTTTGAGGTTGAGGTATGCTTGATACGCCTTTGAGTTTCGATCTGCCTCTTTGACTATTTTGCGCATATTTTCGATGTCGCTCATGTTGTGGATTATTCCAGGATATGAGCGTTGCATCTTGTAGTTCACACCCTCGATAGGGGTTGGTGCTTCATCTGTTCCGTTGCCACCTCCTGCGAATGTCGTTGCAAAAGTTGGGATTGCTAACGCTAATGTCAGCGCTAGGAAAATTAGTTTCTTCATGGTTATTAAATAGGTTTATGTTTGATATATACAAAAGTACAATCTTTTTGAGGATTTGCAATTAAAAACTTAACTATTTGCTATTATCTGTTTCTATATAGGAGAACAAACATTAATACTAAAGTATATGAAAAACATCGTGCTCCTACTACTCTTTTTAACGACTATACCACCCATGGCTATTAGTTCGGAAAACAACAATTACTCTATTCCAGGAGCTATTGCAAGTTACAGCTTTGAGAATAATGCACTCGATTCGAGTGGAGAGAATCACGGCAAGGTGACAAAAGTAGATTACAAGGCAGGTGTCGTAGGACAAGCAGCATCGTTCGATGGTAAAAAATCAAAAATTATCATTAGCGACAAGAACGGTCTACCTCCACAAAGCATCACATCGCTCAAAAAAGGGACTATTTCTGTTTGGATAAAGTTCCAAAACAGGGGAGGTCAAGTGTTACCAATCCTTCATCTGGGCAAAAATAGCACCGCGATGCCTTCGCGAAGTATGATATTCGAGATTGGGCACGACAGAGGAAACATCGAGAATAGAAGATTATATTTCACCTCTATCGTCTCGCAGGGCAACAACTTTTGTGTCGATTCGGGAATGGATCTCGAACAAGATAAGTGGTATCACTATGTAGCGGTGATGAATGACACGGGTAGCACCATATATCTCAATGGAGTGGAGATTACAACAAGAAGATACAACCTTAACTCCACATCCAAAAGTGTTAGCTTCTTTGATGATATTGACCCCAAGGAGATTCTTTCGATAGGTTATGGCCGTTATAGTCAAGAGGAGCCCTTCTTTTCGTTCAATGGACTCATTGATGAGTTGCTAATCTTCGATCGCGCACTATCTAAAGAGGAGGTTCTTGAACTATTCAGTGTTGCAGGATTAAAAATGGGAGATGAAGAGCTAGGCTACATAGATGAGCAAAGTATGATAGGGAAAAGCCCAATTGAAAGAAGTAGCAATAGCAAAAACAAGGGCAACAAAAACAGACAAAACTCCACACAACAAAGGAGTTATCAGCAAAACAGAAATCAAAACTACCAGAACAGAGGTAGCTATCGTCAATACTAAATCTTCGCAATTATGAAAACGTATTTAACAACAGCTCTAACACTCTGCGTTTGTGGTTCGAGCTATGCGCAAGAGACTAATAAAGAGTCTAATAACATATTGGTAATCGTTGCGGATGATCTAGGTTGTGAAGTTCTAAATTTCTATAATACTCCGACCGCCCGAAAGGCAAAGACTCCCAATCTTGATCGTATGGCGAGCCGTGGTATCACATTTGATAACGTTTGGGGTGCCCCCTTAAGTGCCCCCGTAAGAGCAGCTATGTTGACAGGTCGACATGGACATCATACGAGCATATTAGCACTCGATATAACTCTACCAAAGGAGGAACAAACCCTCTTTGAGGCTATAGGTGAAGAGTATAAAACAGCTGTTATAGGCAAATGGCATCTCTCAAATTACATTGACTTTGCACCCGATTATGGTATAGATTACTTTGCAGGTATAGCACAAGGAGGAGGTGTGAGATCTTACAACAAATGGCAATTTACCGAAAATGGCAAAACCGAAACGACAACAGAGTATGCCACCACAAAGATCACCGATTCGGCAAAAAAATGGATCGAAAATCAAACTTCGCCTTGGCTTTGCTGGGTAGCATACAACGCCCCTCACGACCCTCTGCACCTGCCTCCGAAACATATGCACAGCAACAAAAAACTATCGGGCACAAGTGAAGATATGCAGGCAAATCCGCTCGATTACTTCTTGGCTATGGTCGAAAGTTTTGATTACGATATGGGTAGGTTGCTCGAAAGTGTCGACCCCTCGAATACAACAATCATTTTCATAGGTGACAACGGAACTGCCAAGACATATATCCAAGAACCATATAGTCACCGTCATGGCAAAGGGACTCTTTATGACACTGGGGTTGCCATACCGATGATCGTCTCGGGGGCAGGAGTTAATGGCGCAGGCAGTCGGAGCGACGCTCCAGTAAGTGCTGTTGATATTTTCCCAACGGTACTTGAATTTTCGGGCAAAACTATGGCTAGCTATGAGGATAGTTTCAGCTTTGCACGAGTGGCACAAGGGGGCGAGACTCAGCGTAAATTTAACTATGCCGAGATCCTAAATCCTCGCATGGGTTACAGTAATGCAATAGGTGATGGACGATATAAATTAATCACATCAAAAGCAGGTGTAGAGCAGTTCTATGACACTCAAAAAGATGTTACAGAGCAAAATAATCTAATTGGCAAAAACCTCTCAGATGAGCAAGCCTTGGCTCTAGAAAATTTAAGAAAAGAGCTACAAAAGATGAATATCCCTTTGGACTCTATCCCCGATAGTGCACCAAACGCTAAAGGAGATCCTGCAAAGAGAAACAACAACAATAGTAACTATCGCCAAGGGCAAGGAAATTATCAACGGAATAATAATAACAGAACAAGATAATGAATAAGATCATAACTATCACCTCAACTCTTCTATTGCTATCAAATATAACCATAGCCCAAGAGCTCACATACCCCATTGTAGGCACAAACCAAACCCTATTTTTCGACAACGCCAATATCATAGAGGCTCCCCAAAAGGGAGATGTGTTCTATGGTCAAGATGCCAATTTTCAACATAACACTCCAAACTATACCGACAATGGCGATGGCACAATAACAGACAACATAACAGGTCTTGTGTGGCAAAAAGATTTTAAACTATTGAGCTACGAAGAGGCAATCGAAGAGGCTCGAAAATGCACCTTAGGTGGCAAATCTGATTGGAGAGTCCCAACCATCAAAGAGGCATATTCACTAATTATCTTTAGCGGAACAGATGCTAGCAATCGAGATATGACCAAAGTTCCCGAGGGTGCAATCCCCTTTATCGACACCGATTATTTCGTATTTGAATATGGCTCAAATGGTACACGAGTCATAGATACTCAGATGTTATCTACAACCTTTAACATTAGCTCTTCGGAGCGTCAAAAAAATATCTTCGGAGTAAACATTGCCGATGGACGCATAAAGTGTTACCCCATGAATACACGCGATGGAGGCAAAAAATATACGGTTCGTTTGGTTAGTGGCAACGCTTATGGCGAGAATCAATTTGTTGACAACAAGGACAAAACCATTAGCGACAAGGCGACGGGGTTGATGTGGCAAAAAGAGGATAGTGGCAAGGGTATGAATTGGGAGGAGGCTTTGAAGTATGCCGAAAAGATGAATAAGCAAAACTACCTTGGCTACAACGATTGGAGAGTGCCAAATATCAAGGAGCTACAATCAATAGTTGATTATTCACGCTCTCCCGAGATTACATCCTCTCCTGCTATTGACCCCGTGTTCGAAACTACAAAAATCAAAAATGAGGCAGGCGAAGCAGATTATCCCTTCTTTTGGAGCTCTACCACCCATTGTTCAACAAGCCTTCGTAACATGGGCTCAGCGGCAGCTTATATCAGTTTTGGTCGTGGATTGGGTAATATGCAACAAGGTATGGGGATGGCTCAGAGTCAAGGGCAACAACGCCAAGGGCAGGGTCAACGCCAAGGTATGAATGGTCAAAACCAAGGACAAGGACAACGTCAAGGAATGAATAGTCAAGGGCAGCAACGTCAAGGGCAAAACAATTCAAGAAGCAACAATACCTCAACACCAAATTGGATAAACATTCACGGTGCAGGTTCACAACGTAGCGATCCTAAAAGTGGAGATGCAAGCAGTTATACAGGAGGTCGAGGTCCTCAAGGTGATGCTATACGTATAGATAACTTTGTTCGATTAGTTAGATACGAAAAGTAAAAGCACTATAAAATAGGCTTTATCTCAAATAAAATTCCTAAGTTTTAGATAACGTGTTTTTTATCTAAAACTTAGGAATCTTAATTTTCTTTCAAAAACGGATCAAATCCGAAATGACATGCTTATTCTATAGCTCCTGCTCTGTGCCGTCCGAGTTTATAAAGTACATTTGTGACTTTATAAGGTTACGAGCTTGAAGAATCATTGTTTTGGTCTCGTTAAGCAGATTTAGATATAGAATGCTCGAACGTGTAGATCCTTGCTCGGGGTGTTGCTTGATGCGACGAAGTTGCTTTTTGATAGCATCTGCAATATGACCAAAGAGTTCGTCACGCATCATTAAGACATTATCTAACTCCGCGAAATCCTTATTTTTAAGCATCTCATTGATCTTATCGAATATCTTCTCTACATCATCATTTATGCTCATCAAATCCTTGATTTGCTCTTGCGACAAACCTTGGTGATTGTTGTTGATGTGGTTGTATGATGGCGCTGTTATGTGAGTCAAACACTTTGTTACCTCCGAAATATAATCTATGATTTGCACATAGAAGTGACCTGTATTGATATTGTTCTTTTCGAGAAGAGCAAGTGTCTCTATCAAATTATACTTTCTATTGCGTGCTTGCTCTGCAAGATCATAAGCCTTGGTGTTGAGTTCGTGAAGAACACGACGATTCTCCTTAAATACAGCCACCAACGTGCGGTTATAGATAGTTATAACATCTGTTGTTGTTGCTAAAATATCTTCGGTACATGAGAATAGAACCTCTTGCGATGTGCCTTGCGACAAAAGATCTAACTTAAACTGAACCTTATCGTCTGCCTCCTTCTTGTTCTTATGGAAGAAGTTACTACGAATTGCCAATACTAAGCAGAATGTAACGACAAGTATTGCCGCAATCCATCCACCCCAAATAAGCAATGATGAAGTAATAAGCGACATCGAGAATCCAACGATAGCTGTGAGGAACCAACCCATAACAACCGTAACAACTCCTGTGATACGATACACCGCACTCTCGCGACCCCAAGCTTTGTCGGCAAGCGACGAACCCATCGCAACCATAAACACAACGTATGTTGTAGAGAGTGGTAGCTTAAATGATGTAGCGATCGAGATCAAGATCGATGCAGCCGTAAGATTCACCGTCGCACGAATAAGGTCATATGTAGCATCACCACGCTCATCGACTGGAAGTTGCTCAAAACGCTTTGCGATAGCATCCTTCACCACGCGAGGAGTAACCATCTCGTAGAAATTATTTATTCCCATAGCGCCACGCACCAACGAACGCGACAAAGCAGATGATTCGAACTTCTCGTTACCCTCGTTTTGGTTTGCCAAAGATAGTTCTGTTTGAGTTACGTTCATCGCCTTTTTCGAGAATAGGAGCGTGAGAACCATGATTAGACCTGCTCCTCCCAACATCAAGATATTTGCTTTGGCTGGCTCCATAAGCGCCTCCATTGTCATATTCATATCGCCCGAAACAAGAGCCAATTTATATGAATCGTAACCTGCCAATGGCACTCCGATAAAGTTCACAAGGTCGTTACCTGCAAATGCCAATGCCAATGAGAATGTACCTGCCAAGATTGTGCACTTAAGGATGTTAACCCCAAACATCTGCAACAAATATAGGATAAACGAACATCCAGCCCAAATCATAAATAGAGCCAATGCAGTGTTCTCTGAGATATACGTAGTCCATTCCACTGGAATCAACCCTGAGCTCTTAAGACCCTTAAACAAAGCGAAGTATATGATTCCCGTAAACGAGATTCCGCACCACAAAGCTCCCAATTTACTAAACACAGAGTGGTAGCGGAACGAGAATATAAGTCGCGAAAGATACATAAACAAAAGTCCAAAGAAGAACGACAATACCACTGACAAGAGGATTGCCGAGATGATCGCCATCGCCTTTCCTGTGTTGATAAACTGCGACATATCAGAGATGTCGTATGCGCTATCCGATATGATACGGTGCAAAGCGATACCCACCGCAGCACCCAACAAACCAAACACCATCGACACTGTGGTTGAGGTTGGTAAACCAAGAGTGTTGAAGATGTCGAGAAGAAGAATATCTCCGACAATCATTCCCAAAAAGAGCATCATGATCTCAGCGAAGGTAAATTGCGCAGGGTAGAAAACTCCACTTCGAGCAACCTCCATCATACCCGATGAAGTTAATGTTCCGACAAGGATTCCGACAGCTGCAACACCCAAGATAACCTTCAAAGGGGCGATCCTAGATCCAATTGCAGAGTTCAAAAAATTCACGGCATCGTTCGCAACGCCGACAATGATGTCAAATATGGCGAGTACGCCAAGTGTGATGACAACGAATGTAAAAATTGGGCTCATGTTTTTATAATTAATTCAGACTGCAAAGTAAACAATTTAATGTTAAAGAAGTGTTACAAAATCAATTAAGTATCTGTTTTTTATCAAAAAAAGTTCATTTTAGCACACTTTTTTCTAAATATCGTAAATATTGAGTTCATAACTACGACTATCAAAGGTCAATAGCTTATGTGCAAGAGTGGAGCCATAACCCACAATAATTTTAAAAACTTCACCTGCTTCAATAGCTCCAATGAGTGCTGGAGTGGTCGACATCACAGGTGGAGGAGCAGATGGAGCCACAGCGGAGTCTTGCGGAAAAAGATCTGAATAACTCCCTGACCCCAAATGGTTAAACACCGACACTTGCCCCACAAAGCCATTTATCGCACCATATATATATGGCATACCCAACTTCTGCGACCATCTATCTATCACATATCGCGTGGGCATATTGTCGCATCCATCCACCACAATATCATACCCTCTCATAATCTCCTCTGCCGACGAGTCATCGAACTTCGTGTTGTGGCATTCAATCTTGACCGATGGATTCATCGCCATAAGTCTACGAGTGGCACACTCCACCTTCGATAAGCCTATATCTTCGGTTGTATAGAGAGTTTGGCGCGGTAAGTTACTAAGGCTCACCATATCATAATCGACAATCCCAATGCGCCCAACCCCCGACGACACTAAAAGAGTTGCTATCGGAGAGCCTAGCCCTCCAACTCCAACAATCAGCACCGATGCCGATGCTAAGCGCTTTTGCCCATCTTCGCCCATCTCGGCGAGTGCAATTTGGCGCGTGTATCTCTCTTTGTCGGCTTGTGTCATTATATAATTGTCATTATAATTGTTATTATCTTTAACCTTTATATCAAATCAAGTGAACGATCCCAATCCTTCCACACCGCTTCGCGACCTACACGCTTAAGCATCTCGACAATCTCGACAGCTGTGCGGTCGTCGCTAATTTGGAATTGCTCCAACGCTTCGGGATAGCTATAATATCCACCTGGTTCAGTCTTGCTCTCGGCGCTCATGGTGGTGATTCCAAGTGTCGCGAGGTTATCTCTCATTTGTGGTAACTCGCGCGTTGAGAGCGAAAGATCCACATCATGGTCGAAGATTCGCGTTGCGAGGGTTAGTTGAACAAACTCTCTATCACTAATTATCACATTTGGCTGAAAACCACCATTCTCCGCTTTGCGCATGCGTGGATAGTTTACGCTATATTTAGTTCGCCAATAGTTCTTTTGCAGATAACGAAGGTGACGCATCATCATCGTTGCATCGACTCTCCAATCCTCCAATCCGATCAACACCCCCATTCCGATTTTATGCACTCCAGCTTGCCCCATGCGGTCAAAACCATTTACACGCCATTCGAAGTTGTTCTTCATTCCGCGAGGGTGATATTTGGGGTAGTTCTCGCTGTTGTATGTCTCCTGAAAGCAGATCACTCCATTGAGTCCGTGATCCACAAGGGTCGAATAATCCTCCGTCGAGAGGGGCATAACTTCAATTTGGAGGTTGCTAAAATATTTTTTGGCGGTATCCAAAGCCGATGCTAGGTAATCGACACCCGCAACGTGGGGATTTTCACCCGTTACCATCAGCAGGTTATCGAACGCTCCGAGCTTCTTGATCGCCTTAAACTCATTCTCGATCTCGGTGGGGGTTAACACCGTGCGCTTCATTTTGTTTGCGGAGTTGAATCCACAATATACACATCCGTTTTGACACGAATTGGTCAAATACAATGGTATAAAGAGCGATATTGTCTTACCAAATCTCTCCAACGTATAACGTTGACTCATAGCTGCTATCTGCTCCAAAAAAGGGGCGGCCGCTGGCGAGATAAGGGTCATAAAATCTTCGGGGGTTAATCGTCCCTTTTTGCTGAGTGTACGTCGTACATCCTCCTCCGTACGACTCATAATTTGATCGTGGGTATCTTGCCACGAAAATTGTTTTATATATTCGCTAAACATGACAACGAATTAATCATTTAAAAATGCAGTGAGAGGCGATGTCGCTTGGGCGGTAAATTGCTCCACCGCAACTCCACTCTCGTAGGCCATGCGTCCCGACTCCACCGCCATTTTGAAGGCTGTAGCCATCGCAACAGGGTCACCAGCAACGGCAATTGCCGTGTTGACCAACACAGCGTCAGCTCCCATCTCCATAGCTGCTGCTGCATGGCTCGGAGCTCCGATTCCTGCATCTATCACAACGGGGACATTCGATTGTTCGATTATGATCTCCAGAAAATCCTTGGTTCTCAAACCTCTATTTGTTCCGATTGGGGCACCTAGAGGCATCACAGCCGCTGCACCTGCCTCCTCCAATCTCTTGCACAACACAGGGTCAGCAGAGCAATATGGCAACACCACAAAGCCCATCTTAGCAAGTTCCTCGGTTGCCTTAAATGTCTCGATTGGATCGGGAAGAAGGTATCGTGGATCGGGGTGAATCTCTAATTTAAGAAAGTTTGTGCCGAACGCTTCGCGTGTTAGTTGCGCAGCGAATATAGCCTCTTCGGCTGTGCGAGCACCCGAGGTGTTGGGGAGGAGTTGAATGTTATCCATTGTTATGTGGCTAAGCATGTCATCCTCTTGGTTTTGGGTGTCGATACGCTTAATTGCCATTGTGACCATTTGGCTACCCGACGCGATGATCGAACGTTTCATAAGGTCGTTTGAAGGAAACTTACCAGTTCCCAAAAATAGGCGTGAGGAGAACTCTACACCTCCGATAATTAAATTTTTCATCTCTCTAATATCTTTCCAATATATCTATTATGTCGCTTGTTACAGCGACGCTATCCTCTGCATTAAGTATTGTGCCCGACAGCGCTATGCCACTTACTCCGCACTCCATGATCGCCGCTATATCATCTACGGTGATTCCTCCAATCGCAACAATCGGAACGGAGTAGCCCTTTGTGTGACAATACTCCATCGCGTCACGATACCCCTTAAGACCAAGCGTTGGGCTGAGTTTCTCTTTGGTGGTTGTAAATCTGAAAGGTCCCAATCCTATGTAGTCGACCCCTTGATTCGCAAGTCTATCTATGTCATCTGTTGTGTTGGCTGTGCCACCAATTATCGCCCCATCACCCAACAATTTACGTGCGTCGATAGGGGTCATATCTCCTTTGCCGATATGAACTCCATCGGCTCCACACTCTTTGACCAACTCCACGCGATCGTTGAGCAGGAATGTCGCACCAGAATCTGCACACATCTCCTTTAATAGGTGTGCATTGTGCAAAAACTCCTCATCCGAAAAACCCTTCATGCGGAGTTGCACCCAACGAGATCCCCCCTTAAGAGTTGCCCTTGCACCCTCAATATCATTTGTGCGGTCGTTGCGATGGGTGATATATTGCAATGCAAAATTTTCACACATTCGCGCCATCTTCACCGCCTTCGAAGCTCTCACCACAACAGATCCTATACTATCTTCATCTTTGCTATCATCGCTTTGCCATATATAACCCAACAGAGCCACGCCTCCAAAACCTAGAGCATGAAGCATCGGGATATGATGAGGTGTAACACCTCCCATCGCGATAACCCTTTTGCCCAAATTAGCATTTCGCAACTCTTCATCCGTAAAATTTGCAACATATCCACACTTCGATATAGAGTCATATATAGGGCTCAATGTCATATAATCTTCGCTTGTGCATCCGCCGATCTCCTCTATCGAGTGACACGAACGGCTCACCACACCATCAAATCCACTTGGGATCTCCCCATTACGACTATTCAACTGCACACCTCCAACTCCCAAATCGGCACAAAGTTCAAAATTATCATGCAAAGTAAGTCTATCTCTTAGTTCGGGAGCGATACCCTCTATTAGCTTTGCAACTCTCTCTACGCCCCAATCGGGTTTGCGAATATGAACCCTATCGACCCCTGCTTGAAGGATTGCCGAAATTTTTTCTGCCTCATATGACTGCTCCGTTGGCGATGTTATAACTATAACTTTCATATTGTTTATCCTCTACTTTTACCCCCCAAAAACCGCCGATACGATCACAACTTTATCGCCATTATTGAGCTTTGTTAAGCTCCATTTATTGCGAGGTATAACTTTGTTATTTAGAGCAATAGCCACACCCTTTGTTTCGATCGAAAGCTCATCTATAAGCCCTTCGATAGTGTTGGAGAGGATTGTTTGGTCTTTGTGATTTAGTATGATATTCATGACTCAAAAGCAATTTAAATGCGTAAAAAAAGATCTCCACAAAGGTAATAAAACATTTTTTAAATTTAACATTTGTCACAAATTTATCTCTACATCTAAAGGAGAGCGTATTCTCAATTGCAAATATTTAGTATAAATAATGGCTATAGAGGCTTATATTGCAATTTTTTTATACCTTTGTTGTAAATTTGAAACTTAAAAATCTATATAAATAATGAAAACCTTTAAACTTCTTATACTTCAAATGTTGCTAGCTATTGTAGCCACATTTGCCCAAGAAGCCACGCCGACACAAGGCGATGCACAGGATCTAAGTACCAAAGTGGTAAATAGCTTTATGGAGTATTACAAATTTGGTATCGACGAAAAGTTATATATACAAACCGACAAACCATACTATAGTGCAGGCGAAAGCATTTGGTTTAAGGGTTATTTGGTCAATGCCATAACTCACCGTCCGCTAGATCTATCAAACTATATATATGTAGAGCTTACTGACAGCAAGGGCGAACGTATTTCGCACATCAAAGTCAAAAGAGATAGCTTGTCGGGATTCAACGGCTACATCAAACTAGAGCCCAAAATGGATCCAGGAGATTATTCGATCAGAGCCTACACCAAATGGATGTCAGGAAGCGACGAAGATTTCTTCTTCGAAAAGACAATCGAAATCGTAAGCCCTATATCTGAGGATTCGATGGCTGGACAAGCACAAAGTGCCACAGCAGAACCCACAACCAACAAAGAGAAACGCGAAGCTGCCAAAGCCGAAGCTAAGTCGGGCGAAAAACTAAAGTATGATCTACAATTCTTCCCCGAAGGAGGAGCTCTAATTGCTGGAGTATCCCAAAAAATTGCATTCAAGGCGGTTGCCGAAGATGGATTCTCGATAGAGGTGCGAGGTCAAATATACAACTCTGCAAATGAACAAGTTGCCGAATTTGAATCTGTACACAAAGGAATGGGATCTGTGCAACTCACAATCCCCGAGGGTGAACAATTCTACGCCAAGGCGATCTCATCGGAGGGTATCGAGGTGCAATCTCAACTACCTTTGGCTTCATCTACAGAGGTTAGTTTGATGGTGTCACACGTAGGCTCAAATGTATATTATCAAGCCTTAGCGAGCGATCCAAATGCGATTGCAGGGCTTAGCGCCGTGATCCACTCCAGAGGTAGAATCATAACCGTAGATAGCGGAAATTTGACGACTCCTCGCAAACTTCCATTAAATATGGTCTATGACGGAATAAGTGTTATATCGCTTATGACCCAAACAGGCGATGTTGTTGCGGAGCGTATATTCTTCAAAAAACCAGTAGCTCTTCCATCTATCGAGATCACCCCCAATAGCTCTAGCTATAAGGCTCGTACCAAAGCAACAATATCTCTCAAGGCTAAAGATAGTGCAGGAAACCCCGCACAAGGTCAATTTGCTGTTTCGGTGACCGACGACAACGCTATTGGTCAAGATTCAACATCCAACAACGCATTGTCATACCTTTTGCTCAGCTCCGAAATCAAGGGATATATAGAGAGCCCAGGATTATATTTTGTCGATAATTCACGTATCACAGATCACAAACTCGACCTACTGCTAATGACACAAGGATGGCGACGATTTGATCTCGAAAAGATCATCGACCCCACAGTTGACCACCGTCGCGAATTTCAATATGAGGATGTTGTGCAGATCAATGGCGAGGTAAATGGATTCTTTGGCAATGCGGCACGTAGCCCTAAACTATCATTTTTGTGCCAAAGGTTAGGTGTTATTGATGCTATCGAGCTCGATTCTTCAAACAAATTCAGCTTGATTGATGTCGATATACCCGACAGTGCGGTGTATGTGTTCCAAGCACAAGGACGTAATGGAGGAAATCGTCTGACGCTCAAGATCCCCGACGAGGTTCTTCCCGAACCAAAAGCGGCTATATTCCCTAGAATTAAGGAGGTTGTACCATTCCAATTCATAAACCAAAGTCAAGAGAAGTTCTATTTCGAGGGAGGATTATCACTCATCGAGTTGGAGAGTGTCGTTGTCACAACACAAGCTGTGAGCAAAGTCGAGCACTCTGGATTTGCAACAAGATCTACAGAACGCGAAGAGCTTCAATCTATGGGAGGTGTAACTCTCGATAACATTATCGCTACATATATGGGTATTGTAGTTGACGGCGACGAGGTGACATATAGAGGAGGAAGTGTAACATTTAGAGTCGACGGCATGGAGTATGAGTACTCAGATCTCAGCTTGCTTACAACCGACCTTGTAGAGCAAATCGACTTCTTTGACTCTACATCATCGACTGGATTATTCTCGGGAATGTCGGGTAATATATTCAATATTACGTTGATGGATGGAGCCTCAATTCCAACGCTCCGCTTGCCTAATATTGTAAACTACGCGCCACTAGGTTATCAACGTGTCGAGAAGTTCTATGCTCCAGCATACGACACTCCATCCAAGAAGTCGAACCTTCCACCAGATTTCCGAACTACGATATTCTGGAGTGGCGACATTACACCCGACGCTGAGGGTAATATGAGCTTTGAGTTCTACACCGCCGATCGCGCGACACGATACCGTATCACAGTCGAAGGAGTAACCAACGCTGGAGAGATTTGCCACAGCGAAACAACAGTTATACGAGAATAACGAGATATTTGCGAGATATTTGTTACACAACAAAGGGGTTCAAATGATTATGCCATTTGAACCCCTTCGTTATTATAGGTTGATTCGTAAAATTAAATCTCCTAGTAATGATTTCAAAAAAGGATAAAATATATTTCTTCCCTAACAAACTTCGACCATATCGGCGGCGGCTTTTATTTTGTCGCGCAATGTATCGATGTCGGAGCCAACGGGGGCATGACCTACAACAACCCCCATTCGGCGAAGGTTGCGTGCTGTTGGTTTTCCAAATAGGCGGAGCTCAACATCTTCGAGCTTTAGAACCTCCTCGATACCCTTATATTGTGGTTGACCCTCGATTGCCTTTGATGATAATATCACGGCACTTACTCCTGCGCGCTCCAACTTGATGGTTGGAATAGGCAACGAGAGAACTGCACGAAGATGTAATTCGAACTCGCTAAGATTTTGAGTTCCAGCGAGTGTCACCATGCCTGTATCGTGCGGACGAGGCGAAAGCTCCGAAAAGTAAACGCCATTTTCGTTGCTCAAGAAAAACTCCACACCCCAAAGCCCTGCACCTCCCAGAGCTTCGGTAACCTTACCAGCCATCTCTTCCGCTTCGCGTAGATGCTCAGTCGAAATAGGTGCTGGTTGGAAACTTTCGCGATAGTCTCCTCCCTTTTGAACGTGTCCAATGGGTGGACAATAGAGCGTAGGCGCTCCTCCATTTTGAGTCACAGTGAGAAGGGTGATCTCGCTATCGAATTTGATAAACTCCTCCACGATTAGCTCCATAATATCGCCACGGCTACCTTCGCATCCGTAAGTCCATGCTGCTTCGACATCTTCGCGACTTTTAACCATTGATTGACCCTTGCCCGATGATGACATAAGTGGCTTAACGATACATGGATAACCTACCTTGTCGGCTCCATCGTATAGCTCTTCTAGATTTGTTGCATAGAAATATTTTGCTGTTTTGAGCCCTAGATCCTTAGCTGCAAGGTCGCGGATAGCTTTGCGATTCATCGTGAAGTTCACCGCCTTGGCACTTGGTGCAACGACGATTCCCTTCGCCTCACAATCATATAGACACTCGGTGCGAATAGCTTCGATTTCGGGGACAATAAAGTCGGGATTGTGTCTCTCGACCACACGCATTAGCGCCTCGCCATCCAACATGTCGAAGATCTCAAATTCGTCGGCTACCTGCATTGCAGGGGCGCGTTCGTATCTGTCACACGCAATAACATATTGACCCTTGCGCTTTGCCGCAATGGTAAACTCTTTGCCTAGCTCGCCAGAGCCTAGAAGTAGGATTTTGGATGTCATGATTGAATGGATTTTTTGCAATTTTTAATAAAACGCAAAGGTACGAAAAATATTGCAAAATTCAATTCCCCCACAAATCTTTTACTTTAGTGGTGAATCGGGCTCCTTTGCCATGTGCGAATAGAACATGCGGTCGAGCCATGCGGGGAAGAACTTCTTTACGAAGTGTGATCCATATCCGTCGAACTCCATGAGCGAAAGGCGCTTGCGTTTAATTGTGTCGCGCATGATGATATGAGCCACTTGTGTGGCGGTCATCATCTTATCCTCCTCACGTGGGGTTTCGCCTTGCGACGATCCGTCGGCTGTGAGTGCCGAGAAGCGAACATTCGAAGCGGTGAATCCTGGGCATGTAACCATCACGTGCACCCCCTTTTTGAGGTTCTCGATACGTATAGTTTCGAGGAATCCAGTCATCGCGAATTTCGATGCTGAGTATCCTGTGCGTGCAGGGAGTCCATGGATTCCAGCCACCGACGAGACTCCGACAATTGAGCCTTGCGATTTTTGAATATATGGCAATGCAAACTTCACACAATTCACACAACCCCAGAAGTTTACATCCATGAGTTTGTGCAACACCTCTAAATCAACATCATCGAAGAGTGCGCGCATCGAAAGTCCAGCGTTGCAGATCAAAATATCGACCCCTCCATAAGCATCAACGGCTTTATCTATCAACATTTTGCAATCCTCAACCTTTACCACATCGCATTTGCAATATGTCGCCTCTCCGCCTGCCGATTTGATCTCGGCGGTGATTTGGCGCAACTTATCCTCTTGTCGTGCTCCTAAGGTCACCTTGGCTCCAGCGGCTGCATATTCGCGCGCCAATGCTTCGCCAATTCCCGACGATGCTCCAGTTATTATAACTCTCTTGTTTGCTATTTTTTTGTTGTTCATATCTCTATTTCTAATGTGTCGTAAGCTAATTTAACCCCTTTGGGGAGTGTTGGTTCCACTTCGGCGTGAAGTCCCATGTCGTGTGACATATGGGTTATATAGCTTTTTTGTGGTTTGACTTTGTGAATAAGTGCTAGAGCTTCGTCTAATGTGAAGTGTGAGGGGTTGTCGGCATGGCGTAGTGCGTTGACTATCAACACCTCAACGCCTTTTAATCGATCCACCTCCGACTCTTCAATACGTTTAAAATCGGTGAGGTAGGCGAAGTTTCCGATCCTAAAACCTGTTGTCGTAAAACGTTCGGAGTGTTGTCCTGTGATGGGTTGAATCTCGATTCCTGCAACTGTGAATCGTTCTGGTGGATATATCGGCACCAAATCCAATTCGGGCACCCCTCTAAATTTATTGGTCACAAAAGCGTAGTCATAATCCTTGCGGACGATGTCGAGCACATGTTCTATGCCATATATATTAATACGCCTTATGATTGGATAGTCGACAAAGTTCAGTGCTCGGAGTTCATCTATTCCCCCGATGTGATCTTTGTGTTCGTGGGTGAGCAACACCCCATCTAACTGGCGCACTCCAGCTCTAATCATCTGGTATCTAAAGTCGGGGCCTGCATCGACAAGCAGACGCACACCGCGCAGCTCAATGAGTATTGAGCTGCGCAGTCGTCTATCTCTCCTATCCTCCGAGGTGCACACCCTGCATCGGCATCCGATGAATGGCACCCCTTGGGATCCCCCCGTCCCTAGAAATGTGATTTTCATTCTCTATTTTACAATCTTATAAACTGTCGCTGTGCGCGATGTATTGTAGATCTTGACAAATTGCGTGCAATCCTTTTCATACGAGAAGTGCTCCGCGGTCATATCTATGCGACCCAAACCTCCAAATCTCTCTTCGTCGGTCGAGAGGATTGGAACATACTTCGCCCCCTCGCCAACATATAGTTCATAATCGGGGATCGAAGCTGTTGGGTGCCAGTTAAATACAAAGAGTAGGTTGCGCATACGGAACACGATTGTTTTGTTGTCGTCATCCATATGCAATCTGAATGGGTAACCCGAAGTGAGTAGTTTATGGCGCTTAACTACGGTGAGCATTGCACGATCGAAAGCTCCCAAATATGAATATCTGAGGAATCCATTTTTGCTAAGTGACCATTGTCTACGAGCGTGTGCATAGCCCCAGTCGTTACCTTCGCGTGGGAAGTCGATCCATTCGGGATGTCCAAATTCGTTACCCATGAAGTTAAGGTATCCATTACCTCCCGTTGTGATGGTCATAAGGCGTATCATCTTGTGGAGTGCCATACCTCTGTCGACCACGATGCTTGGTGTTGTACGATCCATCGAGAAGTACATCTCCTTATCCATCAATCTAAATGCGATTGTCTTGTCGCCCACCATCGCTTGGTCGTGCGATTCAGCATAAGCGATAGTCTTGACATCGGCAAGGCGCGATGTCATAATATCCCACATCTCCCAAATATTCCACTCTTCATCGGGTACATCCTCCAAAAGTTTGATCCAAAAATCGGGGATTGCCATACCTAAGCGGTAATCAAATCCAACACCTCCATCCTTCAACGAGATACACATTCCAGGCATTCCGCTAACATCTTCGGCGATAGTAATTGCTTTAGGATCAATTTTATGAATAAGATCATTCGCCAATGCCAAATATACGAGTGCATCGCGATTTACCCCCTCGTCGAAGAACTTTTCGCGTGCATCGAACTCCGTATATCCGAAGTGGTGGTAGATCATCGAGGTGACACCATCAAATCTATATCCATCGAAGTGGAACTCATCCATCCAATATTTTGCGTTCGACAACAAGAAGTGTTGCACCTCTTGTTTGCCGTAATCGAAGGTCTTAGAGTCCCAATATGGTTGATAGCCCGCCTCGCCAGCTTTTGAATATAGGTGATCCGATCCATCTAGTTCGTTGATTCCCTCATTGAGATTCTTAACATAGTGAGCATGAACAATATCCATAATCACTGCAATACCCAATTCGTGTGCCCTACGCACCAAAGCCTTCAACTCTTCGGGAGTTCCGAAGCGTGATGATGGGGCGAAGAAATTTGCCACATGGTATCCAAATGAACCATAGTATGGGTGCTCCGCCACAGCCATAAGTTGCACGGCATTGTAGCCCGACTTTTTGATGCGTGGCAAAATTTTATCTGTAAATTCGATATATGTACCAACCCCCTCATACTCTTGCGCCATACCTACGTGCGCTTCATATATTATGAGTTGCGAGATCTTCGAAGCGACAGGTTTATCCCCCTTCCAATCGAACTCTTGAGGGATCCAAAATTGTGCTGTGTAGTTCTTCGACACATCATCTTGTACAACTCTTGTTGCATAGGCTGGAATACGATCGTGCCATCCATTTGCGCCATTGACATGGATTTTGTACAAAGATCCATGTGTTAATCTATATGAATACATTGCGTCGGGGAGGAATGTGCTCCACACTCCACTTTTGTCGCGGTTGAGTCTGATCTCGGTACGTTGCCAACTGTTAAAATCGCCAAATATATATACATCATGAGCCTCGGGCAACCACTCCCTAAACCACCAACCCTTCATCACTGAGTCATATTGCCATCCGAAGTAACGGTATCCATTGGCATAATCAACAATTGATCCCGACCCCTGTTCGATTTGAGCTAATCGCTCCATGTAGAGGTCGTGGCGAAGTGTAATTTCGTCGGCTACGGGTTGTAGCCATTCATCTTTGGCGATGATCGGAAGTATAGGTTTGGTCTCTTTCATAGTTGGGTATATTTGATATTCAACAAACTTACATATTTTTTTTTTAATAATAAAGATGTACTAAGAAAATATTTACAATAAACTCTCGAAAATAGATTTGTGGCTATTCGTTCGATGTTCGATAGTCTCGCTCTAAATTTCCCAATTATTTGGTTATTTACCCTCGGCAGCCGCCTTAAAACTTTGCTTTCTGTAGTACATACCCTCCGCAACGGCTATTAGTTCGCCTTGTTGATTGGTCACTGTAACTCGGCTATTAAATAGTGATTTGCGTCCGAATACTTCGACAGCTTCGGCGGTGAGGGTGTCGCCTTCGAAAGCTGCGGCAAAGAATCGAATGTCGGATTGTATAGATACCGATCCGATTTGTAGATGGTTAGCGATAGCTGCCATGGTGATGTCAGTCAACAAAAATATCGCTCCGCCATGGGCTGTTGCTCCGCCATTGAGGTGGCGTTTTTCGATCTTTAAGCTCATCACTGCACGCTCGTCGTTGAGTGATTCTAGGATTACTCCAGCGTCGTTTGCAAAGTAATCGTGTTTGTAAACATCTTCGAATGTCATATTATTAAGTGTTTAATTTATAGTTTTATAATTCATTATCGTAACAATAATCTTTTATTATTGTTATTATATCTTCGCCAAATTGTTTGCTCTTTATTATACCCATCCCGTGGATGTTTTTGAGCTCGTGGATTGTGCGAGGAAGTTTTTGTTGGATGTCAATAAGTGTACGATTGGGCAATATCATATATGCCTTTGTTTCGCGATCCTCAGCCTCGGCACTTCTCCAATTGCGAAGTGCTTCGTATAGTTTGGGGTACATTATATCGAGCGATGAGCTCTGATCCTTGGCATTGATTTTATCCTCCTTATTGGTTTTATCCTCCATGTTACTTTTGTCCTCTCTGTTACTTTTATCCTCCCTGCTTTTGGTCTCCTTTGTCTTTGAATCTTTGCGTTTAGATTTTGTGCTTGCAACGACCCCTTGTGCTATCGCCTCCACCTTTTTGCGTTGATACTCCTCGACCGAAAAACCTCTCTCGCAGAGTTTGAGTGCTGCAATTTTTATGCGTAGCTCCTCGATAAGGCTATCCTTCGCCTCATTGAGCCTTTTTTTAAGCTCCGCAGCATCGGGGTCGACCGAGTTGAGCTCCTGAATTAGAGCTACTAATGGAGTAAGTCGAGGTGTGAAGTATGCTGACGCTTTATGAAGTCTCTCATTTAGAGTCTCATCGTGCTCGAAATTTTCGGATGCCGAGACAAGCGATATAATCTGTTTTTGGAACCCCTCGCCAAACTTCACCGCTTCGCTATTTAGTGTGCGTACGCAGTCGTTAAATGCGTTGCATAGTTGCGGATACTCCAAATATAGATGTCCGCTTAGGAGCTTCACAACCGACATGGAAAGTTGATGCAGCCTCCCAAATCCAAATATCTCGCAAAGGTTCGAACAAAAATAGGCGCGTTTATGTTTGAGCAGATCCCCCTTCGAGGGTTGGCTTTGAGCCACAAACTCGTTGAAGTTCTTAACGTTACTATCTTTGATTATGGCGTTGCCACTAAGTGGAGTGCTCAACACCATCCCCTCCAAAGTGCGACACCTACTTAGTGCCACATATACTTGACCATGAGCAAAGGAGCTTCCAGCATCTATTATTGCGCGGTCGAAGCTAAGCCCCTGGCTTTTGTGTATGGTGATTGCCCATGCACACCTCAAAGGCAGTTGAGAGAATGACCCCTTCACATCTTCGCGTATTTCGCCCGTTGTGCTATCCAATGTATATTCGATATTTTCCCACGCCACAGCCCCCACAGTGATGGGAGCCCCTCCGCTTTTGGGTTGCACGGTGGCTTGGGTATCGGTTAGATCGGTCACTTCGCCGAGCAGACCATTATAATATAGCTTTTCGGGGGTGATGTCATTTTTTGTAAATATCACCTGTGCGCCCACCTTTAGCTCCAACTCCTCGTCGTTGGGGTATGCCCCTTGGGGGTAGTTGCCGCTAATTTTGGCGGTGTAGAACACCGATTGACTCTTTAACTCTTTGAGTTTGCGAGTGTTGATGTTGTTTGCAGAGTGGTTGTGAGTCGATAGGGTAATATACCCTTCGCTTTTGGGTGGATCGAATGATGGGATATATCGTTTGTTGAGGTTCGTGATTACATCGGTGGTTATGTTGTTGTCACGAATTGAATTTAGCAACGAGGTGAAGTGTGGATCACTTTGGCGGAAAATCTCCTTAAGCTCGATTGTGATGTAGCCACACTCCTTGAGTGCTCGGCTTTCGAAGAAGTAAGGTGTGGGGTAATGTTCGCGCAGAAGATCCCACTCCGCATCGTGACATATGGGCGAGAGTTGTTGTATGTCGCCAATCATAAGTAGTTGCACCCCTCCGAATGGTCGCCCGTCGCGTCGAACGCGTCGAAGGGTTTGGTCGACTGCATCCAACAGATCGCACCTCACCATGCTTATTTCGTCTATGACAAGCAGTTCGATAGATCGAATTAGGGCGATTTTGTTTTTGCCCATTCTATGTTTGAAGGCTCTATTTTTGTCGGATGATTGGGTTGTTGTCCCAGGGATATGTAGACCAAACGATAGTTGAAACAGAGAGTGGAGGGTTGTCCCTCCTGCATTTATTGCCACTACACCTGTGGGTGCTGCCACCACAACTCGTTTGTTGAGTGAGCGGATAGCTTCGCGCAGGAATGTGGTTTTGCCCGTTCCTGCTCGCCCTGTGAGGAATATATTTGCTCCTGTGTTGCGCAAAAATTCATGCGCCAACTCTATTTGACTATTGCTTTTTAGTTCCACCTAAAAGTGTTTTTAATAATCAGCAAATTTATCTAAAATAATTCTAAATGTGGTTATATTTTTGCAAAATCTGCAATATAATTGATCTTAAGAGAGAATGCTCAATATTTTTTCGTATCTTTCAACTCTAAATATTTTACACGAATGGTATCTTTAACGGTAAAATAACACGAATCACAAAATAAGATAGGTGGTGTTTTATACCTTTGCATACCGATAAAGTTTTAATGTATGTCATCAACAACTATCTCTAATACCTCCAACGAGGATAACACCTCGCATAGTGAGCCTACGAAGTATAAAACTATCGTAATATCGGATGTGCACCTAGGGTCTAAGTGGTCGTGCGCAAAGGAGGCTACGCGGTTTATCAAACAAAATAGTTGCGAAACATTAATCTTGTGTGGCGATATTATAGATGGTTGGGCTATTATGAGGGGGTCGAGCCAAAAGTGGAAGCGTCGACACACAAACTTCATATCGGCAATTTTAGATATTGCAACTACAACAAAGGTGATATATATACGAGGAAACCACGACGATTTTTTGGAGAGACTTATCCCCTTAGAGTTCCTAAATATCAGCGTGCGCGAAGATATGGTATATGAGAGCTTCGGCAAAAAATATCATGTGCATCATGGCGATATTTTCGACAAAGTGACAAAGACAATGGCGTGGATGTCGAAGTTGGGAGATATTGGCTATTCGATGTTGTTGTGGTACAACAGAATCCACAATCGCCGTCGAATACGCAAAGGGTTGCCATATGTGTCGTTAGCTCGAAAGATCAAAAATAAGGTCAAATCATCGGTCTCTTATGTTAGCAACTACGAAACCCAAATCACAGATCTTGCACGATCTAAAGGGTGCGATGGAGTGATATGTGGACATATTCACCGCCCCGAAATAGTTGATATGAATGGTATTAAATATCTCAACTCGGGGGATTGGGTCGAATCTCTTTCGGCTCTTACGGAGGATCACGAAGGCAACTGGAGTCTATATTTTCACGAAAAACCATCCGACCTACTCGAAAGAATCGAGGAGCGCAAAAAACAACAACTCATCAAGGAGGAGGATCTCAAATTGGAGGGTAAAAAATAAGAGGCAAAAATAGATAGGAGGATAAAATAAAAGGTAGAGTCTATGAAATATATATTTGTCATACAGGGGGAGGGTCGAGGACACCTAACCCAAGCAATATCACTAAGTCAACTGCTTCGCTCGAATGGGCACGAAGTGGTCGAGGTGTTGGTGGGTCGATGTTCAAATCGCGAGATACCCTCATTTTTCACCCAAAAGATTGGCGCTCCAGTGACCAAATTTGACTCTCCATCTATTGATTATGGCAAAGCTGGCAAGGGGGGCGACATGGTGGGTACGGTACTTACCAATATCGCACCTTCGAAGTTGGGGATGTGGCTAAGGAGCATGCGCCTTATTGCCGACTATATCAAAGCGTCGGGGGCAGATGTGGTGATAAACTTCTATGAGTTCTTGATGGGTTTTACACAAATTTTTCACTCCATAAAAGTACCTGTTATAACCCTTGCTCACCAATTTATAGTCGACCATCCTGGGTATGCACACCTCTCTAAGTCGGATAAAGGGCAACGAATTTTGAGACTCAACAATAGCTTTTGTGCACGAAATTCGCATAAGATATTAATCCTCTCGATGTATGATATGCCTCCATGCGAAGAGAAGAGGTTATGGGTTGTCCCTCCACTTTTACGTCAAGAGATATTCGATGCTGAGGTCACAGAGGAGGATTTCGTGTTGGGATATATGTTGAACCCTGCATATTTAGATGAAGTTGAGGCGTGGAGAGGGTCTAGCGATGAGGAGTGCGAAGTGCATCTTTTTTGGGATAAACGTGACGCTCCGCAGGTGATGGAACATATGAAAGGATTGTGGATGCACCGCTTAGATGATGTGGCGTTTTTGCAATATATGGCTCGATGCAGAGCATATATCACCACCGCAGGGTTCGAATCTGTATGCGAAGCGATGTACCTAGGCAAACCAGCGATGATGATCCCTGCCCACTTCGAACAACGCATAAATGCTATTGATGCCTCAGCGGCAGGAGCTGGGGTGGTTAGCGAAGAGTATAATATTGCAAAATTGCTTGAATCGGTAGATCATTATCATGCCAACACCAAAAAATTTAGAGCATGGGTAGATTCGGCAGGTGAGAAGTTTTTGAAACACTTAACAGAGATTTAGACCTCTTAAAATATCAACAGACAATGGGAAATAACATAACATATAATCGCGAGCTAAGTTGGCTCCAATTCAACGACCGTGTGCTTCAAGAGGCGCAAGATCCAACAGTTCCACTGATTCAGCGTCTAAGATTTTTGGGTATCTTCTCAAACAACCAAGATGAGTTTGTCAAGGTGCGTTATGCTCGACTGCTCAACTATGCAGCGGTGAAGAGTACGCGCAACACCAAAACTACGGGCGGATATATCCCTTCGGAGTTAATTCCACTTATCAACCAACGCATGGAGATCTCGCAAGAGGCATTCCGCTCGACCTATCGCAATATTATCAACGAGATGGAGGGCGAAGGGATCTTTGTGATAGATCAAACACACCTTTCGGAGGATCAATATAACTTTTGTCGAGACTATTTTCAATCGGTGTTGAGCGTGCGTTTGGCTCCGATAATCTTGCGCAAACGAGTGGCGTTGCCTTTTTTGCCCGATTCACAGGCTTATTTGGCGGTGAAGATGAGTTCGCCAAAGACCACTCGATATGCTGTAATTCAGATCCCTGTGAGCGATGCTTCGCCACGCTTTGTGGTGTTGCCATCGGCTGAGGGACGCACCGATATAATCTTTGTGGATGATATTATCCGCCTCTTTTTGGATGATATATTCTTTATGTTTAGCTATGACACCATCACAGCGCATGTCTTTAAGATCATTCGCGACGCGTCGCTAACTCTCGACGATGATGCTTCGAAGAGCCTCACCGAGAAGATGGAGCGCGGAATATCGCAACGCGAACGTGGTCGAGCTGTGCGTATGGTGCATGATCGCGAGATCCCATTGGATCTGCTCGACACAATCACTCGTAAATTGGGATTCACCCAACCAGATCAAGTTGATTCGGGGGGTAGATACCACCTTATGCGCGATTTGATGAGCTTCCCTAAGGTGCGCCCCGATTTGGAGAGTCGTAACCCTCGCCCGATGTTACACCCTTTAATCGACCCTTCGGAGAGTATATTGAAGGTTATTAAGCAACAAGATATATTGTTGGCATATCCATATCACACATTTACACACTTTATAGATATGCTTCGCGAAGCGGCAATTGACCCGATGGTGCAGTCGATCTCGATAACTTTGTATCGTACAGCATCGCACTCCAAGGTTATAAATGCACTTCTCAATGCGGTGAAAAATGGCAAGCAGGTGAATGTTCTTGTTGAGCTAAAGGCGCGATTCGACGAGGAGCGTAATATCGACAATACAGATACTCTGCAACAGGGAGGAGTGAAGGTTATCCCAACCCAAGCGTTACTAAAAGTTCACAGCAAATTAGTGCTTATAGAGCGTCGCGAGGGGAATGCAATCAGAGGATATACATATGTTGGAACTGGTAATTTCAACGAAAAAACGGCGACTATATATAGTGATTTTGGAGTACTTACCGCGAATCAAATCGTGGCGAATGATGCACGCAAAGTGTTTGACTTCTTGGAGAATAACCACCTTCATCCCAATTGTAAACAGTTGTTGGTTACGCCATACAACATGCGCGAGAGGATCGAAGAGTTACTACAATGCGAGATCCGCAACGCTAAGCGAGGCAAGAAGGCGAAGTTCTACGGTAAGTTCAATTCGCTCACCGATGTGAAGATGATTGAACTCCTCTACAAAGCCTCTCAGGCAGGGGTCAAAATCAAACTTCTAATTCGCGGAGCGTGTTGCTTGCAAGCTGGAGTTAAGGGGCTGAGCGAAAATATCGAGGTGCGAAGCATTGTCGATAAATTCTTGGAACACGCTCGCGTGATGATATTTGCAGGCGGAGGCAAGAGCCAAACATATATATTGAGTGCCGACCTAATGACTCGCAACCTCGATCGACGCGTTGAGGTGGGAATTCCAATCACCGACTCCAAAATCGAGCGAAGCATTAAGGAGTATTTCGAGATTCAATGGAGCGACAATGTAAAGTCACGAGAGGTTAAAACTCCATACGAAAACCGTTACATTGCAAACGATAAGGAGCCTTGTCGAAGTCAAGAGGAACTATACACATATTTCGAGAATCAAAAGTAACAAACCCAATTATAAGAAAACTACAACGCCAAATGAAACGAGAAACTTTAGCTGCAATCGACATCGGATCGAATGCAATCAGATTACTTATTAATTATGTAGACGAATCAGGTAATGATGTGTCGTTCAAAAAGGCAGCATTCATCCGCGTTCCAATCCGCTTGGGCGAAGATGTCTTTACACAAGGATTCATCGGAGACGAAAAGCGCGAGAGATTAACCGAAGCGATGGCATCGTTCCGCCACTTGATGAACACCTTTGGAGTGCGAGCATATCGCGCTTGTGCCACAAGTGCCATGCGCGAGGCGAAGAATGGGGCGGAAGTTGTGGAGTATATCCGCAAAAATAGCGACATCAGCATCGAGATAATCTCGGGAACCGAGGAGGCGGAGACAATCTTCGAAGCTGGAGGTTTGGCGGGGCTTATGGGGGGCTCTCAAAGCTATCTATATGTCGATGTAGGTGGAGGATCTACCGAAGTTACAATCTATAGCAACCGTAAACGTGTCGATTCACGTTCGTTCCCTTTGGGTACGGTGCGCTCCATAAGCAATGCGGTGGATTCGGACGAATATCAACGATTCAAGAAGTGGTTGAAGGAGGTTGCCTTGCTCCACAAACCAGTGGCGATTATCGGATCGGGAGGTAATATTAATAAAGTGCATAGGCTCCTCTACAAGAAGGATAAAGAGTCGATCAGATATGTGGAGCTAAAGTTGATGTATGACCACATTGAGGGTATGACCGACGAACAGAGGGTCAACAATATGGGACTAAATGATTATCGTGCCGATGTTATCGTTCCTGCGATGAAAATATTTATCACGGTTGCAAAATCGTGCAAAATCGATGAAATAATGGTGCCTAAGGTGGGTCTTGCAGATGGAATAATTAACCATCTTTATAGATCTAAATAGTTCTGCGAGGGGGTGGCGAGTTAGATGTTCGAAAAAGTTTGATTATTAGGATTTTTTGTCATACCTTTGACACTGAGAGTGCTTCGTGTTAGGGTGTAAATGGTTCTTATCCTAGGTCATATGGAGCAGATCAGATATATAAACAAACTAGAACCTTCTCGACACGCTGTATGAGACTCTTTTTTAGATTATGCGTCGTAATAGTCGCAATGAATGCTATGGTGACAAACACCCATGCCCAAACAGCAGAGGTTAAAGTTAACCTATTGGCAGGAGCCTTAACAATCTTTAATCCATCTATTGAGGTTGGATTTGGTGAAGCATCGGCAATAACGATGGATTATTTTGGCGCTTATTCCGAAAATAATTTTATAAATACAGATTACCCATTTTTATTCTCTATGGGGGTGTTTGGATATAGACACTACATATCTAAACAATCCCATAGAGGTTTTTTTGTGGGTGGAGATTTTGGTATAGATCAATTTCGGATGAATAAAAACATAATCCCATTTGTCGCAAGCGATCATAGTGACGATGGGTATGATGTGGGGTATGGATTTCTTTTGGGTGTTACGTTGGGATACAAATATAATATAACCAAGCGCTTTAATATCGAAGCAAGTGTCTCGGGAGGGTGGCATCTTGCTCAACACGAATGTTATACAAGCACAGGGGTAAGGACCGTAGAGTTTAACCCAAGTGGCGAATGGACTCTATATAAAGCTGGTATATATCTATCATATATTTTGGGATCCTTCTCCTCTTCTCTTTAATTACAAATGGCTGATAGTGAAGGAGAATAGAGAGATATTTATCAATCCGCGATATGCGTATCTAACAGATTTTATCGAAAAGTTACCACTCAATTTCGATAAAGAGGGGGTTCTTATTCGTTGTGATCGAAACACAGTGAAGTGTTTTGAAATTGGAACGGTGCGAATTAATGTTAAGGAGTTTTGTGTGCCTTCATTTTTCTTGAATCGATTTATCTACTGCAACCTCCGCAAACCCAAAGCTGTACGAGCATATGAGAATGCCATAAAACTCAAGGATGTTGGAATCGAGAGCCCTGTGCCAATAGCTTATATGCTTCGCAAGCGAGGTGGAATGTTGTTGAAGAGCTATTTTGTATCTGTGCAATATCTGCACGAAGAGTCGATCACCGATTTAGAGATGGCGGATTTGGATGATCGAGTGGCTGATATGTTCTCTAAATTTGGATGTTTCACGGCATACCTCCATAACCAAGGGATGTTTCATGGCGATTATGGCAATGGCAATATCTTAATCAACCATAAAGATGAAGAGCCGATATTTACCCTCATAGATACCAACAGAATGAAGTTTGGGGATATATCTATAATAAAAGGTTGCAAGGAGTTTAATAGACTACATCTCACACCCCAAAAGATCGCCATAATATCGAAAAGCTACGCAAAGGAGCGAGGTTTCGACGAGAAGCAGGTGAACCAAAACATCATAGATTTTCAATCGAAACATAGACGTAAAAAGAGATTAAAATCCCTAAAGCGTATTTTGAAGGGGTAGGTAATTTTAGTGTAATTTGCAAAATAGGCGTTGTACAAGCATAGCTCTTGTACAACGCCTATTTTACGAATTACTCTAGACACTAATAAACTCTAGATACTAATAATCTAATAATAACAATTAGTTGTTACCATATGT
>JBCQUZ010000068.1:0-11288 GCA_047173645.1 Rikenellaceae bacterium | reverse complement strand
ATCCTTCACCATCCTTACTTCGTTAGAACTTTGCAACTCAGTAAGCATTGCTGTTTCCCTCATTGCGGTTGCAAAGGTAGAGGTTTTTTCTTATTCTGCAAACTTTTTCGGAACTATTTTTGAAAATAATTTACCCGAAATAGCTATCTTACACAATACCAAATAGTTAAAAAATTGAGATTTTTGCATCAAACAAAAACCTCAATCTATAAATTAACCTTCGAGTCCCCCTTCGGCTGCAAACTCTTCGATAGATTTGCAGAAATATTCGATAGTTTCCCTCATTGGAACGAATGATTTTCCTCCTGCGGCGTTCTTATGCCCTCCCCCACCGAAGTATTTTCGCGAAAAAAGGTTCACATCTATATCCCCTCGCGAGCGTAAAGAGACGCGAATAAACTTTCGTTGGGCGATAAAAAGTGCCGAAACCTTCATCTTCGCAACAGTTAATGGGTAGTTCACGAACCCTTCGCTATCTCCTTGTTGGAAATTATGCTCTCTCATTTCGCGTTCGGTAAGTGACATGTATGCCACAGTTCCATCTTCGATGATATTCATTTTACGATTTACGACATATCCAAACAATCGGGCACGCCCTTCGCTAAATGAATTATAGATATAATTATTAATCTTTGACACATCGACCTTCGCTTCCGAAAGGACTGCCAAAGCACGATAAAGCGCTGGGCTGAGCTTCGCGAATGAGAAATTTCCTGTATCGGTCATCATACCTGTATATATAAGTTCACCCACGGTTTGATCTATAACCTCAACTCCGAACAACTTTTCGACCACCGAATACAACACGAAACAGGTGCTCGACTCTTCGGGGAATGAAAATACAACATCAAAAGAGTCTCTATCTGGATTGAGGTGGTGATCGATCAACACTCGTTTAGCAGTTGTGTTGGTCGCGATTGTGTCGCCAAGTGCTTCGAGGCGCGATGTTGTATTGAAATCGAGGCAAAAAATAATATCTGACTCCTCGACTGCGCGAGTCACTTCGTCGAGGTTATGTTTAAAGTTACGCATATCGGCAATACCTGGCATCCACTCCATGAAGTATGGATAGCGGTTTGGTGCGATACATGTTGTTTTGTGTCCCATGCGCTGGAGGATCATCGACAATGCCAACGACGAACCTAAGGCATCACCATCAGGGTTCGTGTGAGCGACGATCACTATGTTTTGCTTAGGTTTACTATTTAGAATTTCGCGCAGAGCGGAAATATCTACATCTTGAATTTGCATACATTTTCGTTTAAAAATTTTAAGCCCAAACTCTCACGAGTATTAGGCTTAAAAATTGGTTAAAATCCCCTATATATAATATAGGTATAAATTCACTACTTCTTAGCGGCTACTTTTGCCCAAGAATCCTTAAGTGTAACGGTTCTATTGAAGACCATCTTCTCGGGTGTCGTATCTCTATCGGCACAGAAATATCCGACTCTCTCGAATTGGAATGGCTTTCCGACTTGTGCCTCCGCCAAAGATGGCTCCAAGTAACCTGTGATCTTGACCATTGATTCTGGATTCAAGTTATCTTCCCATGTTTGACCCTCCTCGCAATCATCTGGATTCTCCTTTGTGAAGAGTGGGTTGAATAGACGAACCTCTGCCTCCAAAGCATCGGCTACCGACACCCAGTGGATAACGCCCTTAACTTTACGTCCGTCGCTCGATGATCCTTCGCCCGAAGATGGATCCGCAGTACACAACAACTCGATGATATTTCCATCAGCATCCTTAACAACCTCTTCGCACTTCAACAAATATGCGTAACGCAAGCGCACCTCTCCACCTGGGCGAAGTCTGAAATATTTCTTTGGTGGGTTCTCCATAAAATCATCGCGTTCGATCCACAAAGTCTCCGAGAATGGGATCTCACGTGATCCTGCCTCCACATCTTCAGGGTTGTTGATTGCGCTAAAAATTGTTTTAGGAAGCTCCGCGAAGTTAGTAACCGTAACCTTCAAAGGGTTAAGGACTGCCATACGACGCTCGGCAACTTTGTTGAGATCCTCTCTCACGCAATACTCCATCTTACCAAGGTCGATAACATTATCGCGCTTCGCAACACCCACCATTTCGGCAAATGCACGCACCGAAGCAGGAGTATATCCTCTACGGCGAAGTCCACAGATCGTCGGCATACGTGGATCATCCCAACCCATAACCGAATTTGTCTCGACCAACTTCAATAATCTACGCTTCGACATCATAGTATATGTGAGATTTAGGCGAGCGAACTCATATTGATGCGATGGGTAGATTTTCAATGCCTCGATAAACCAATCATACAATGGGCGGTGAACATCAAACTCCAATGTACAGATCGAATGTGTAATCTTCTCGATAGAGTCACTTTGACCATGCGTATAGTCATACATCGGGTAGATACACCATTTATCGCCTGTGCGGTGGTGGTCTGTATGGATAATACGATACAAAATTGGGTCACGCATCAACATATTAGGGTGTGCCATATCTACCTTTGCGCGCAAAACCTTCGCTCCGTCGGGATATTTACCCTCTCTCATCTCGGTGAAAAGTTGCATATTCTCCTCCACCGAACGACTCTTGAATGGAGAGTCCACTCCAGGAACAGATACCGTTCCTCGTCCCTCGCGAATTTGCTCTTGAGTTTGGTCATCGACATAAGCCAAACCTTGACGGATAAGATCTTGTGCCCATGAGTATAGTTGTTCGAAATAATCCGATGCGTAACACTCAATAGCCCAATCAAATCCTAGCCACTTAATATCCTCCTTAATAGCATCAACATACTCAACATCCTCCTTCACAGGGTTGGTGTCGTCAAAGCGAAGGTTACAAAGTCCATTATATTTTTTCGCCAAACCAAAATTGATACAAATACTCTTTGCATGACCTATGTGTAGGTAACCATTTGGTTCTGGCGGAAAGCGTGTCTGCACTCGCGTTTCGCCCTTGGCGATTGACTCCTCAATTATCTCTTCCAGAAAGTTTAGTGATCTCTCCTTTACTGTTTCATTTGTTTCGATTGCCATAATTTTCTATCTTGAATTATTACTTATTACTCTTTTTATAAAGGTCTGTGAAAAGATTTACCCCCACCTTTAATATATATTGTGTTCCAAATCCATAACCATCATAGTGGGTTGCCACTTCGGCGCGCAAATTTAATTTATCGCTCATCATCGTTCGATCATATGCAAATGCCGCTCGATTGTAGATCCCTCGATCGGTTCTAAAGAAACTCTCATTGGGATATAACTCTCGCCCATATTCCAAATAGTAACCATTTTCGAGCGTGTGACCATAGAAAAACGGGTTGATATTATCGCCAAAATATAATCTCTCGTCAAACGAGAAGCCCCTATAACGTAGCACAAATCCAGCTTCACCCATCATCGGATACTCCCAGCTATTACCATAACTTCTATCGCGTTGCATCGTTAAGATTACCCCTGCTCTAAGATCTACACTAAGCTCACCCCCAAATATCACCCCCACACATGGGTTTAATTTCTGAAGATCTACTACCCCACCGATGTTTTCATCCATGCAACCTGCATAGTGATACATCATGTAATTATAACCATAATAGAGGTGATTTATGTGATGGCGACCTGCCGATAACACCATAAACTTCTCGCGCGACTCTTCGGAATATTGTCCACACCAATCAAATGCAAACTCCACAAAGGAGTCCCCCGAGTTATATTGTGCCAAAACTCCACTCACTCGATTATTTATATTACGACTCGATTCACTAAAAAAAGCTGTGGAGTAGCTATCGATGTGCATCTCTCGATTGGTGAATATTCCAGCAACAAATTTGGTCTTTTCACCGCTATATTTGTAGTGAACAATAGGCTTAATGGAGCTAAAAAAGGCATCTACACTCTCGCCATAATTATTCGACATATCTGCTCCCAATACCAACTTATTGTTCACATCCCACTCCAACTCAGCCGATAGGGTTAATCTACCCAAGAAGTCTGTCCCCGAATCGAAATCCAAACCAGTCTCTGCGTAGTTGGTTGCCGCGAACTCCTTGTTGTCGAAGTACATATCGAAATCGGTGTGTAACGATATCCGATCTTGCGCCACAACGCTTTGCAATGCACACAACAAGAGTACGAGAGTGAGTTTCTTCATCCTAAATTATAAATTTGTTCAATATGCAAAAGTATGATTTTTTTTTGGAATTTTGGAATTTTTCCCTTTAAATATGGAGTTTAGGATGTTGAAATTGCGAAAAATAGTTACATTTGCACCCTAATAGTTATTTATCAATGCGAAAGATTACAAATCAAGAGTTGGGTCGTCCAAGTGTCGAAGAGTTTGCTGGGCAACAAAAAATGGCGGTGACTATCGTTCTAGACAACATCCGTTCACTCCAAAACGTGGGCTCCTTTTTCAGAACCTGCGATGCCTTTGGCGCAGAGCGTATCGTGTTGTGTGGAATCACCGCAACACCCCCTAATAGAGATATACACAAAACCGCCCTTGGTGCCGAATTAACAGTCGAATGGAGCCACTACCAATCGACTGTTGAGTGTGTCCAAAACCTTAAAAATGAAGGCTATACAATCATCGCCATAGAACAAGTCGAAGGGGCTGTGATGCTCAATGATTTCAAATGTGATCCATCTGCAAAATATGCCATCGTGATGGGCAACGAAGTGATGGGTGTGGATCAAGAGGTGGTAGATTTGTGCGACTCCGCAATCGAAATTCCACAAGTTGGAACCAAACACTCCATAAATGTTTCGGTAGCTGGAGGTGTTGTTTTGTGGAATTTATTTTGCCAAATGACTTTAAAACAATAACTTTGCGACCTACAAAACACAAAATATAATGTCAACTAAAAGCAACATACGTGCGGTGACTACATACCGCCTAACAGAGATGAAGGAGCGAGGCGAGAAGATCTCGATGCTCACATCATACGATTATTCAATGGCTAAGATTGTCGACGAAGCAGGTGTCGATGTAATTTTGGTGGGCGATTCAGCTGCCAATGTGATGGCTGGTTACGAAACTACCCTACCCATAACACTCGACATGATGATCTATCATGGTCGTTCGGTTGTGCGTGCTGTAGATCGCGCACTTGTGGTCGTAGATCTACCATTTGGAGCATATCAGGGAAACTCTAAAACCGCACTCGAATCTGCCATAAGGATTATGAAGGAGACCGAAGCTGACGCGGTGAAGATGGAGGGTGGCGAAGAGATTCTAGAATCTGTACAACGCATCCTATCGGCTGGAATCCCCGTGATGGGACACCTAGGGTTAACCCCTCAATCTATCCACAAATTTGGAACATACACCGTCCGTGCAAAGGGCGAAGCGGAGGCTCAAAAGCTACTAGATGATGCTAAATTACTTAGCCAAGCAGGATGTTTCGCGATAGTTCTCGAAAAGATCCCAGCAACCCTTGCTCGTAGAGTAGCAGAATCGGTACCAACCCCAATTATTGGAATTGGAGCAGGTGATGGTGTTGATGGTCAAGTACTTGTGATTCATGACATGTTAGGCATCAACCAAGGCTTTTCACCTAGATTCCTACGTCGCTATGCCGACCTACATGTAATAATGTCAGAGGCAATCGCCCATTATGTCGAAGATGTCAAAACCCAGGATTTCCCTAATGAAAAGGAGCAATATTAATTAAGATAATTTACAAAATATGCGTTGTGCGAGGCTAGACTGCCTAACGCCGGCGGGCGGTGCGAGCCGCACGGGCAATTTTGTATTGCGCTTTGGGATACGAGCCTATGGCTCTAAAAATAATAGAATCAATATTTTGGTTTCGAATAAATTCGACCAAAATATTGATTCTATTATTTTATTAAACACTTTCAGTGTTTAATCCCAATCGAGGGCAACCATGAGGTAACTCTATTTTGAATACTCTATGCGTGTCATTACAGATTTAATCCAGCCTTATAACGGACGAATCAGCCACCAAATAAATTACAACTCTAAGTCGCCACCAAAGATCTCGTGCCAAGGAAGTCCAGCTTCGCCCAAACGTTCCATGAATGGATCGGGATTAAACTCCTCGACATTGTAGACTCCTGCACCCTTCCAAATTCCTTTGGCAAACATCTCGGCACCTAATGCAGCAGGCACACCTGTTGTGTAACTTACGGCTTGAGTTCCAGTCTCAGTGAAGGCTGCTTCGTGGTCGCAGTTGTTGTAGATATAGTATGTTATCTCCTTGCCATCTTTGATGCCTTTGATACGACAACCTATAGATGTTTCACCATGATAGTTCTCGCCAAGTGACTTAGGATCAGGGAGAACAGCCTTTAGGAATTGGATCGGCACAATCTCGACTCCATTATATATAATTGGGTCGATACGCGCCATTCCGATATTTTGGATCACACGAAGGTGCGTAAGATACTCTTGACCAAATGTCATCCAAAAACGGGCACGTTTCAAAGTAGGGAAGTTCTTCACAAGCGACTCCAACTCTTCGTGATAGATAAGATATGACTCTCTCTCTCCGATATTTGGATAGTTCAATGGCTTATGAATTTGGTGTGGCTCAGTCACAACCCACTCTCCATTCTCGAAATATTTACCCTCTTGAGTCACCTCACGGATATTGATTTCGGGGTTGAAGTTTGTAGCAAATGCCATTCCATGGTTACCTGCATTGCAATCTACGATGTCTAGATAGTGGATCTCGTCGAAGTGATGCTTCGCAGCGTGAGCAGTAAATATAGATGTCACTCCAGGGTCGAATCCGCAACCTAGGATTGCTGTGAGTCCAGCCTCTTTGAATCTATCTTGGTATGCCCATTGCCACGAATATTCGAAGTGAGCCTCATCTTTAGGTTCGTAGTTTGCTGTATCTAGATAGTTACATCCGCACTCTAGGCAAGCATCCATGATGGTAAGATCTTGATATGGAAGAGCTACATTTATAACAATATCGGGAGTAAATGCGCGGAACAATTCGCAAAGTTCTGCGACATTATCGGCATCTACTTGCGCGGTTTTCACTCTCTCGCCACCAATTGCCTCAGCAATAGCGTCGCATTTTGATTTGGTGCGACTTGCCAACATAACGTCGGTGAAGATAGGATTTGCAGCTACTTTGTGTGCTACAACGGTGCCGACACCTCCAGCACCAATAATCAAGGCTTTACACATGGACTAAACTCTTGTTAAATTTATAATTTCTCTTTTGAGCGCAAAGATATAAAAATTATCAGAAATTATTTATATCTTTGTTCTATTATTTAACGTGAGTTTTAAGAATCTGTTTAACGTAATGGTTATGGAAATAAAAGGTCTAAGACGACGTGTGACAATCGGTTTTATGAGTATCGCAGGTCTGTTGTTTCTCTCGGGGATGTTGTCTTTTTTTGAGCTCAACACCCTTAGCGACGATACAGATTTAATTCTGCGCGCCAACAAACGCAATATGGAGCTATCGAGGAGTATGCTCCACTCTCTTCAATCACAAAACTACGCCTTTATACAAATCATCGCTTTCGATGATCGGAGCCTCGACTCTACCTGTTTGGCTAGTGTTGGAGCTTTGGAACAATCTATTCGTGATGCGAGAGTCGAAGGAGGGTCAGACGTAATATTGGATTCGATGGTTATATCGGTCACCAAACTTAGAGCGGTGAGCGAAAGGTTGGTTGCTATGCCAAGCAACGAAAATATCATAGAGAGCGATTCATTGATCGTGTTAGATGCAATCGCTGTTTCGGAGGATCGAGATCTATATCGCGACTATCAGATTATATATAATTCGATGCTCAACTATATAGATGGATATTTGGATGCTTCGCAAAATATATTGGCACCTCGCGCCGAGAGCTTGCACAACAATGCCTATCGGGCTGTTACACCTGTCTTTATATCGTTGGTGGTGATGATCGTGATTGTGTTGTTGTTGTACTATTTTATGTTGTTGTATTGTGTCAATCCAATTGTTACGATGAATAAATCACTTATTGATTATCTGTCGTTCAAGATTCCATTTGCTCCAAAATGTGAATGTCGCGACGAAATGAAGGAGCTTCGCGAAAATATAGAGGTGATGATTAAGCAATCCAAAAGACAGAACAACCAATAGAAAAACAATCAATAATAAAGCCCAACCAATAATTTGCAAATTGACTCGATGAGATTAAGTGTAGTATTTAGATATATAGGTGTAGTGATGCTCTTTTTGGCTCTCGCAATGGCTTTTTCGGCTGTTGTTGCCTTTGTGAGTTATCACGACACGTCGTTTTATTCATTGCTACTTTCGTCGTTGCTTACAGCTCTTTTGGGTGTGTTTCCGATGATCTTTGTCGAAAAAACTTCGCAGATTTCGACAAAGGAGGGGTATAGTATTGTTGTGGGATCGTGGTTGTTGGCGTGTGTGGTGACGATGTTTCCATACCTCATATGGGGTGGTGAATTTTCGTTGGTCAACGCATGGTTTGAATCGGTGTCGGGGCTAACAACTACAGGGGCTTCGATATTGACCAATGTTGAGGGTTTACCACGAGGATTGCTCTTTTGGCGGATGGCATCGACATGGATCGGGGGAATAGGCGTTATTATGTTTACCCTTGTGATCTTGCCTTCGATTGGTCGAAGCAAGATGACACTTTCAAATGTGGAGTTGTCGCAGATGGCGAAGGATAACTACAAATATCGCACACAGATGATCGTGCAGATTATTTTGGTTGTCTATTTAGGGCTTACGGCTGTTACGATGCTTTCGCTCAAGGCGGCAGGGATGAATTGGTTTGATTCGGTGGCACACGCCATGTCGACAATTGCTACGAGTGGTTTTGGAACCAAAAATACAAGTATCGCATATTTTAATTCGCCCGCCATAGAGTGGATTTTGACTATCGCGATGTTGTTTGCAGGAACTCACTTTGGGTTGATATTTGCGACAGTTACAGGCAAACAAAACAATATATTTCGATCTGAAGTGATGCGTGTGTATGTGGGAATCACTATTATATGTGGTTTGATTATAGCACTTAACCTATTTTTTGTCGGGGGGTATGAATCCTTTAGCGAAGCGTTGCGAACGTCGATGTTTCAGTTTGTTTCGTTCTTTACCACCACGGGATTTGCCACGGCGGATTCCAATTCGTGGTCATCGTTTGCAATTGTAATATTAATATTTGCGAGTATTTCATGTGCTTGTGCTGGATCTACGACGGGAGGTGTAAAGGTTAATCGAGTGTTGGTTGCGGCAAAGATGTTTCGCAACCAAGTGCAACAACAGCAACACCCCAATGCGATATTTAGAATCCGAATAGATGGCATCACCCAAGATAAGGAGATGTTGCATGGAGTGGCAACATTTATAGTGTTATATTTGGTGATCGTATTTATCGGAGCACTTATGGGTACTGCTTTTGGACTCGATATTATGACCTCCTTTTCGTCATCTATAGCTTGTTTGGGCAATGTGGGCCCAGGATTTGGTGAGGTTGGGTCGATGGATAATTATGCACATATACCTGCTGCTTATAAATGTATATTAACTTTTTTGATGTTGTTAGGTCGTCTTGAGATCTTTGGACTTGTACAACTCTTTCTAATTAAATGGTGGCGATGAGGGGATATTTAACTTTTTTATTTTCGTTGATATTGGCATTTTTCACCTTTGTGAGTTATGCTGACGATACTCCATATATTGTAGAGCTGGAAGCCAACGAGCAATATATGGGGCTTTTGAACGATGTAAACTCATTATCCTCAAAAGAGGACTCCCTTGCCGTGGTTCTTGCTCACCATCGAACTCAATATAAGATGGGAGGAGAGAGTAAAGATAGTAACAGAGCCCAAATTGTAGAGATCGAACAATCGCTTTTGGATTTAAGAGTGCAAAAAAATGCGCTCAAAAAAGAGATGAATCTCATTGAGCAACAGTGGAATTTAGAGAATATAAACCAGTCGGCTAACTATATCGTAATACGCCCAATAGATTCAAATGAAGATAAGGCAAAATTTATTTCGCAGAGTACCTTTGCCAAAAAAAAATTATCTCCCGAAGATCTTAATAATTTACGCAACGCGGAGAATTTATCTCTGAAACTAGCTCTATCAACAAGAGGATATATATCTAATTACGAAGAACTTGCACGCCTCAAACAAGAGTATAATCAAGCATCGACACAAAAAACGAGTGATAGCGTGGCTCTAAAACACGAAATAGTCGATTCGTTAAATATGTTATTGGGCAACAAAATATCAACAAGATGGAGCGATATAGTTGATGCCAAAGGTTTTGCATATGGTTTGTTGATGGAAAAGGCTGGATATGCAGATTTTTTCGAGATTGAGGAGCGTTTGAAGATCAGATCCGCAGAGATGGTGGATAGCTTAATCGACAATACTCAATGTGTAGAGTTGTTGGAATATCACTTTGGTCACCTCTCGATGGTTAAACTAGAGATGGAGGTGGCACAACGCCTGCATCTACCTGTTGCGTTGGATTCGCTCAAGGGGGTGCGCGATTCGTTACGATTCGTGGAGTTTAACCTCCCGAATGTTGATCTCGAAGAGCGTTTTTTTATAGATTATGAACCTATAAAGTTTTCGACAAAGGCGATATACAACGCGGCAAATCCCATACCTAAATGTAAAGTTTATGAACGAGGTGTGATCTATAGATTGCTCGTTGGAACATTCAAAACTCGTCAAGCTGCAACTTTATTTAGGGGAGCATCCCCAATATCAACTGTCACCAACGATCAAGGTTCACTTTGCTATTATATAGGTGGTTATAAAACATTAGAAGAGGCCGAAGAGGCACGAGAAGTGTTGTTGAAACGAGGCTTTAAACGCCCCGAAGTTGTGGAGTGGCGAAATGGCAATTCGCAAAATCTTACACAAAAGCAATCACAAAAACCTCAATCAGAATCGGAATCGACACTTGGATATAGAGTCGAAATCGCAAGCGATGTCGATCTGTCGGAGGATGTACGAACCATAATTAAAACTCATGGCGAGGGGCGAGAGCTCTCGAAGATTGGCGCTTCGGTATATGTCGTGGGGATATTCGACACACACACCTCGGCGACCAACCTTGTGGAGAAGCTAAAGGAGATAGATGAAACTTTGTCCGTTGTGGTTAAAGAGATAAAGTAAGATGAGTTGTGTGATATAAAAAAGATTATACCCTTTTTATTATATCATCCAAATGAATCCTTATTGGATATGTTACTGATAATCAGAGAGCTTTAGATGTAAGAGGGTTGAATAGGTAACGTATTTGCAACGTGGTTAAATCGTCATATTGCGTGACGTTT
>JBCQUZ010000067.1:0-11484 GCA_047173645.1 Rikenellaceae bacterium | reverse complement strand
GTAATAAGAGCCTCCGAAATAAGACCGTGCGTGATTCTATCACGAAAAAATCGGTCAAAAAATCAAAAAAAATCAAGTTGAGAATATAGGGGCGGTGAATCGTAATTCTGCAATGGTCTCTGAGGGTTAATCCCTGTGAGTCAAGTAGTCGTAGATGGGCTATGGCTTGCCTATTTGGGGGGTTGTCGAGGGCTTTTGGGCAGTTGGTGGTAATGCAATTTGTTACGATGTGCTATTTCGGATGCTTACCTAAGGTGAGTCTACACTCTTGTAAATTTGTTGAAGAGTAGGAGTATCAGCAGTGATATTACAACCCCTATCTCACCTGCTATCAGATCGAAGGTATTGTACCCTCTGTATGGAATCAGATATTGAACTAACTCCATCACGGCGACGAAGACAACGCCTATGACGAACCATTTGAGGATGTCATATTTCGCTGAGAATAGCACTCTCCCCAAGAGCATCCACGGGATATAGACTAAACAGTGGATAATGTAATCGCCACGGAAACCCACAACCTCGACCTGCTCAATGTGGGTGTCGCCTAATGGGATAACCAGCAGTGTCGTTAAGATCAGGAGGTACAAAATGGAGAAGTGCCGCAACTTGGTATGTTTCATTTCAAGAGACTTTATAATTGACGACCAGTTATATCCTCGACCTATCCCACACATATATTGTTCTCTTTTATCTTTTTGTTATTCGTCACGAGTGACCGTAACATTGGCAACTCATTCTTTTTAATTGATATGTTTTTGATCCTCTCCACCATTCGCAATGAGTGTACATCGCTACCGACAAAATCGTAGTATCCTTTGCGCAAGAGATTTAGTGCCGTTTTGGCTACAGTCTCTCCGTAATATCCGCCGAGGGAGAGTAGGTTTAGTTGCAACATTACATCTTTACTCTTTAGTTTGCGGATCGCCCTCTCGTTGAAATATGGGTATCGCTCTGGGTGCGCAAGAATAATTGAATAGCCACAATCCTCAATCTCGAAGAGGACGTTTTCGAGATCAAGAGGCTCCCCCGACGCTGAGAACTCTATCAATATACTATTGTCGTTGTAGGTTAGGAGCTGTTCGCCATCGCGTAATTTATCGACAAAACCTCGGTCGATCATATACTCCGCCGCTAACCCTAGTTCGATATTGTATTTCGCGGATAGAGGCTCTAGTCTACTACTGAACGCTTCGGTCAGACTCTCCGTACTATTTTCATAGAGGTTGGACATCACGTGCGGTGTCGCGAAGATCTTCTTAACGCCCATACTCTGCATAGATGCTAATATCTTCTCGGTCGACTCCTGATCCTTTGCACCATCATCTACACCAGGCAGAATATGCGAGTGAATATCTACATATCCCTCCAACAATCCCTCTGCTACAATATTTTTCTTTGATGAGAACCACATTATTTTATACTCATATTAGCGATCATCGACTCATTTACAACCTCCACGCGATATTTATCGTAGCAATATTTATGCGATTTTGCACCCATACTCTGCGGTAGTGACCTATCATCTATGAATCGTTGCATCGCCACGACTAACGACTCTACATCTCTAGGGGCGACAAGATAACCACTCTCGCCATCTATCACCGTCTCGCGACATCCTGGGACATCGGTGGTGATTACCGCACGCCCCATAGACATCGCCTCTAGGACTGTGCGTGGCGTCCCCTCGCGGTATGACGGCAATACGTAGACCGACGCCTGAGCATAATAGCTCGGGATATTGTCCGACTCACCGAAGTAATCTATCACGCCACTATCAACATATTCGCGTCGGAAATCTACCTCGTTGATCGAGTCTTGGATACCCTCGAATGCACCTAGCAACATAAATCGCACCTCTGGATATTTCTGTTTGACGACCTTCGCAGCCGTTGCATACTCCACCACTCCCTTGCTGTGCATCACTCTCGACAGCATAAAAAATGTGAGTTTCTCGGGGTATGGCTCAACACTGAATTTCGTCATATTGACACCCGACCCATTGACGATTGCAGTTTTCGCGGCGCTGACCAATTTGTTGCTCACGAACTCATCGCGGTCATCTGGATTTTGGAAGATCACCTTGTGCGCTGAGGCTAGACCGATCTTATATAGGCACAAAACAATGCTCTTTAGAATCTTAGCCCTCAGACTCTTAGAGATGAATAGATAGCCAACACCTGTAATCATCGAGGTGATCGACTTCACTCGGCATATTCGCGCTGCGATCGCTCCGTAGATCACTGGTTTCACGGTGTATCCGAGGGTCGCTTCAGGTTTGAGGGTGTTAAAAATCGAGATCAGATTAAGCAGGTACTTAATGTCGGATAGGACGTTAACACCATTCTTGTCGTTGGGGATTTCGATGAATTTTGCCCCCAACTGCTCGATCTTATCTACGTCAATTTGATTTGGACCTGTTACATATACGGTATATCCCAACTTGATAATCTCCGAGATCAACTCACCTCGAAAATTGTGGGCTGTGCGGTTCTTCGGAGATATTAGGACGAAGTTCTTTGCTTGCATAATCTTAGTATAATCCTAGTGAGATTAGGGTGTCGCGTAGCATTGGGGTGAAGATGTTGGCTCCATCGACACTTAAATGTTCGTAGTCCCTAAAACATTTGTTGTGAAGAAAAGCATTATGAAAATCAAGGTATATTACACCATAATCACGGTTTAATTGGTTTGCAAATTCTGTATTTGCCGCCACAAGTTTAGGGTTAACCGACAAATTATAATATTTGTGACAAGGTGCATTTACGAGTACTAATTGTATATTATTAGTTCGTGCTAGGGTTGCAATTAATTTTAAATGATCTTTCTGAATGTTGGATAATTCTACATCGCTATCCCAATTAGAATCTTTCTCTTTTTTTGTAAAACTTTTGATGTGTTTTTTATCTTCATTTATAAAGCTACCGTGAAACTCAAATAAATTGCGAACTTTACCGTGTAATATCCAATCTCGAATATCAGTAATACCAACCATATAAGATGATACGTACGAATAACAGTACGACTTTGAATCTATTGGCAGATGATACAATTGAGGTCGATTGTAGTAATCTCTAAACATAGGGCTATAATTGCGGACAAAATGATGATTGGGAGATACACCACAATATAGACTATCTTGCGATTTCTTTAATGAGAATGTATTATATGTTAAGCATATAGCTTTCAGTTTATCTTTATTCTCACTATTTTCTAAAATATATTTAAGTTTTAAGTAAACTTGATAATATCGTTCAGACATCCTTGATCGATTCTCAAATACATCATCTGTAATATCATTAACACCGCACTCTAGATGAGAGTCCCCCATAGCTAAAACTCTCGTTGTTGATCGTATTGTATTTGTCTTTTCAATCTCCTTTTCTAAATAAAAATTAAAACAAAATAATATTACTCCATATATTATTACTATAAATATAGCAAAAGAGATAACACCTCTATAAAAACTTCTCATATTACATTAAAATTGAAAATATATAAATTCCGCTGGCGCTCCCCACATATATAGTGATATAATAAATATAATTGTTGCGTAAAGGCTATATCGAACGATCTTTGAATTGCGTAGGAATATGATTGACTTGACATAATTAAGTGATAATGCGTGCTCTCGACAACGTTGTAGCCACTCAACGCCTAACAACATAATTATTAATGAATAAACAGTAACAATTCTTATATCAAAAACCTCAACAGGCATACTCAACACCGACCCATCAAACATAGCCCCAATATACCCCATAGCTTGCCCGATGTTTTCGGCTCTAAAGATAACCCATCCTATTGTAACAAAGATAAAAGTAACCCCCATCTGCAATAACTCCTTGATAGATGGCAGCAACCGTCCCTCGGCAACTACGCCCTTGTTATTCCGATTTTTACCCAATAAAAGCAAGGGGACAAAGAGCAATGCGTGATACAATCCCCACGCGATATAGGTCCAGTTCGCACCGTGCCACAAACCGCTGACTAGGAATATTATGAATGTATTTCGTAGTACGGCTGCCTTTGATCCTCGACTACCACCAAGCGGAATATAGATATAATCTCGAAACCACGTTGTAAGTGAAATGTGCCACCTGCGCCAAAACTCCGCAATATCTCGTGAGAAATATGGGAAATTGAAGTTGCGCATCAGGTTTATTCCAAACAACCTTGCTGTACCGATTGCAATATCCGAATAGCCCGAAAAATCGCAATATATCTGTATCGTAAATAGTATCGCGGCAATCCAAAGTGTGCTACCTGGCAATGTCTCCCATCTGTCAAAAACCAGATTAACCTTACCAGCACACGTATCCGCAATAACGATCTTCTTGAAGAAACCCCATAGCATTTGGCGACATCCGTCAACGGCCTTGCCGTAGTCGAACGTTCGTGGCTTCTCGAATTGAGGTAGTAGGTTCGTCGCCCGCTCGATCGGACCTGCGACTAGCTGCGGAAAGAAGCTCACATAGGCGAAGAACGAGACAATATCATCTGTCGCTTTGAGCTTGCCATTGTAGACATCTATCGAGTAGCTCAACGCCTGGAATGTGTAGAACGAGATACCCACGGGCAGCACAAGATCCAACGTCACCGAGGATAACTCAATACCGACTGTTCCGAAAGCCTGCTGCAGACTATCAGAGAAAAAGTTGAAATATTTATATACTCCAAGAATAGCCAGATTAATGATTATATTGCTAATATTCACCCATTTGGCATAGTAGTTGTGGGGGGGGGTAAAACGCAACCTCTCAATCAAGACACCACTGCCATAGCTACACAAAGTTGTAAAGGCGATAAGCAGCAGGAACATCTTATCCCACCAACCATAAAAGATATAACTAGCAACAACGATCAGCAGATTCTGCCATCGTAAATTCCGATTAAAGACAAACCAATAGAGAAAAAAGACTATCGGCAGGAAGAGCGCAAACTCTAGGGAGTTGAATAACATACTATTTATTATTTGAAATATATTGTTGCAAATTTTCGACAATCACCCCCTCCAAGCGCGCTGCGTTCTTCGGCGAGACGAAGGAGTTATGGGGCGTGATGATTATATTCGCCATATCCCATAGTGGGGAGTTGTGATCTAAGGGTTCGCACTCGAAAACATCTAGTGCGGCGCCTGCTATTTCGCCATCATTTAGCACCTCGATCAAGTCGCTTTCATTAATCACGGCACCTCGTGATATATTAACCAAGATTGCATCCGATTGCATTATACCCAATAGATCAGAGTTGATAATGTGATATGTATCAGGGGTTAGAGGTAGGGTTAATACGACAATATCACAATCACCTATAATCGTCTGCAATTCATCTATTTTGTGGCATCTCTCAATATATGGGAACTCCATCTTCGCGACATCAACACCCTCAACTGTCACCCCCATAGCCCATAGTCGTTTTGCGACCTGCTGACCTACGCTACCCATTCCAACTACAAGAGCCTTGCTGCCCGAAAGTTCTCGCACCTCACGATCTTTGATCCACTTGTGCTGCGCCTGATTCTTCAGGAATGTCGGAATATTTTTATAGAGAGATAGAATCGCAGCCATAGCCCACTCTGCCATCGGGACGCTATAGACTCCACGTGCATTGTTCACCACGATTCCACGCTCCGCAACCTGCTCCATCGGCAGACGATCCAACCCTGCACTTGTCACTTGAATATATCTGAGCGACGTGAATTTAGAGATGTCGTTATGCAGAAACAACCCATTGCAGATTACATATTCAACATCTGATATATCAACCTGTATTGGCTCTAACTCGTTCTGCACGAATACAATATCCAACCCAAGATCAGTAATCTTAGATTGGATTGAATCGATGAGCTTTATTGCGCCCGTAATTAGAATTTTAGCCATTTGTAATTTTATTAACCACAGCTACCACCTTTTCGTGGTTCTCCTTGAATCGCTCTGAATCCACCGTGTATCTCTCAATATCTCGTTCATAATCACGCAATTTTGCAACCTCTCGTTGGAATATATCTCGTAGCTCCGTGTGATCGGTTATTAGTGTCGAATTGCAGAATGCACGAGCCAAAATCACGATGCTTGAACCCAATCTATAGTGCTCTGTAATGACCGCCTCTCCTGGTAACATACCCTCACCGATACGTGCGACGCCACCAAAACCGTATGGTTTATTCGTCTTTGATAACTTCGTGATTATCTCATCTAGCAGCCCCGTTATTAGTGGCTCAAACATAAACTTCATTCCGTAATCTAGATGCAGATCGTTGAGCCCTACGTGGTACTCATCGACACCCTCAACTGCCAATATCGCATCGAGGTTCTCAATTGCCTCACGGCTCTCAATGAGTAGCATCACCTTTGCCCTGCCACCGACATAATCGACAAACTTTTGCACCTGATCAGCACACTGAAAGTATGGCAACATCACAATGTCTGCGCCACACTCTATGATCTTTTCGATCTCCGATTTCGATCCTTCGTGGATCGGATTTGACCTCACGAGTAATTCGTGCCCCTCCAGCATCACACTCTTAATAGCTCGAATATCGTCGAAAGTGTGTTTCGACTGCACGGTATTCATCCCCCCTTGTCGCTTCTCCTTGCCGATCACCTCCATATCGACGAAGATACGATCAACACCGCTCTCCATCGCTATCGTTGCTACCGCTGGGTCGTGGGTTATGTACATTAGTTTTAACATCTGGTTATTGTAACTTTTTTGATTTTAATACGGTTCTTACCAATATGAAATTCACAGGTATCGCGATTGCAAAGACGAATATTGGTGCGATCTTGTCGTTCAGTCCAAAGTGCAAAAATGTATTGAGCAACACCATATGTAGACCATAATTTATTAGGTGGCTCACTCCGAAACCTACAGCTTTCCGAGTCGACGCATTAGTTCGAAAAGTAAAGTAGCTCGACAGAAAATAGTTTGCTATAAACGATATTATGTATCCTAGGGTATAGGCTATATTTACTGCAATAAATGACTTGCTGAGGTAGTATATGCCGTAGTGGATTATGGTTGCTAGGATGCCTACTAGGACGAAACGTAGGATCTCAGCTTGATTTTTGTTTATTATCATTTTATTGGAATGTATGATACAAAGGTAATCTTCTACATTTATGTTAGTTTAGCTGATAAATACTATATGCAGATGTTGTTTGCAGTAATGATGAATCCCATTCTGGGATCATTTCTTTATCTCCAATGGTGTGCCCAAGAAACACATAACAATCTTTATCATCAACTTGAGACTTCAAATCCTCTATAGATGAACAAACTACGTAGGTTTGCTCATCAGACAAAGATGTCAGAACAAACCCTAATGAATAATTTTTCTGATAGTACACATATACGGGCTTATCAACATTTTCTGTTACAATCAGTTTGGCATTATCATCATTATAAAGATAACCTATATTATATTCTCTCAACACAGATGTAGACATTGCTACACATATAAAAATCATCGCTGCAGTTCGAATCACACCTCTCTTAATACCATCAAAAACTAATGGTATTATTAATGATAATATTGGAAGGACTGGCGACATATAACGAAAATCTTTATACCTTGCCAAAAATAATATAACGGCTGAAAATATGACTGCTAAAATCACATATATAATGTATTTCTTTAATGACACAAACTTGCTTTCTTGACATAAAGCAATACATATAGTTACCAACAAAACAATAGCCGATATAACATTTAGTAAATTATACTTAATGAATGCAGCCGTCATCCAAGCAGAACTTAAAACACTTTTAAGCAAAGAATTTCCATGATTAGCTAATGCTGATGTTGCATGAGAATCTTCTAAAAATTTGTGAAAACTTGGATAACATATGAAGTCTAATAATATTGCTACGATAATTGCAATTAAAAAAAATGGAATTTTATCTCTTATCTGATTATACCTAATCAAAGCATACAACACTAATACCCCTAATAGTGATACATAAATAAAAGCATAATACCCTGTCAATAACAATAAAGATATTACTATAGCAAATTTTATAAAATTTTGCCATGACTTTTCATAGCAATTATTCTTTATGTCACTATAAATTGAGATAACCATACTAGTGGCAATTACAAAAAATAATATTTGTAACAAATAAGGTCGAAAGAGAACTGACATTGAGACTCCTCCAACATTAATAAATGCCACAAACAGAGCTAGCAATATTATTCTATTATCTTTAAATATACGCTTTAACAATTGCAAGAAGCAGAAAAATGTAATAATAAATATTATCAAATTTAAGATTCCGGCTCTAACAATAAGCCCGCCAAGAGATGTATACTCATACCCAACGAGGGATATACGCAAAAGTGTGTAGTAAAAGTTGGTATGGGGAGCATCTCTATTGTCTTTCCACAATAACGCTATATCACTGACAGCATCTTTTAATGAGGGATCGGTTGACAGTATAATTGATTTTATTTCTGCTCCGCTATAAGTACCAGGATCGAGCGTTTTTGTCCAACCAAAATCATTATATTCTGACAAAACAACTGAATACACCTCATCCAAAAATAAACCCTCTTTCTTGTCTAAATAATAAATTCTTATTGCTGTCGCTATTAATAGTATTATTGCAACAAATATCTGAAATGAATATTTAGAATACACTGCTGATAAATTACGATTATTCATTGTGCTTTTATTTTTTAATTACACCTTTTAACTCCCGAACAACATAAGTAGGGCGACCCTTAGCCTCATTGAATACACGTCCAAGATACTCACCGATTATACCTAACGATATCAACTGAACACCGCCAAGGAATAAGATAACAAGCATCAAGGATGGGTAGCCATCTACATCTGCTCCATATATTAAGGCTTTACCAAAGACAATAATCATATAGATGAAAGCAAATAAAGCAATCAAAAAACCGAGAAAAGTCGATATTCGCAACGGTGCAGTTGTATATGATGTGACCCCATCAACCGCAAGAGACAATAGTCGAAAGAAATTAAACGATGACTCTCCTTCATTGCGCTCCTCGTGAGTATATGTAATCTCAAATTTACGATAGCCAATCCACGAATACATACCTTTGGTATAGCGCTGGCTTTCGCGGAGTTGCTTTAATGTGTCGATACACTTACGATCAAGAAGCCTAAAATCACCTACATTACGTGCAGACTTATCATTTGATATTGACTCAATAAATTTATAGTAAAGTAGCGATAATCCCTTCCGAATAAACGTGTCAGTCTCGCGTCCCTCTCGACGTGCATAGACATCATCATACCCCTCCTCCCAATGTTTCAACATCTCGTGAATGTATCTAGGAGGCATCTGGAGATCAGCATCGAGGATAATGGCGCAATCACCCGTTACGAAATCGAAGCCTGCTAGCAGAGCTATCTCCTTTCCGAAGTTGCGCGAAAGATCGACATAACATACTCTACTATCTTTCTCTTGAAGCTCTCGCAATACATCGAGGGTGTTATCCTTGCTGCCATCGTTGATGAATAGCAGCTCCCACAAATACCCCCCCCCTCATTTGCAACCTGCTGACTTACAGCACTATACAGGCTGTACAGGTTGCTCGCTTCATTATATGCGGGGATTATTATTGAGACTTTTTTCATATAAAGAATATTATCTATTTTCATTATCCTTATTAGCCACAACACGCCACACAGTCAAGAAAATAATCTTAAGATCAAACCCAAAAGATTGTCTCTCAACATACTCTCCATCATACTCAAACCGCTTGTCCCACTCAACCGTTTTGCGACCATTGATCTGCGCCCACCCCGTAACTCCAGGACGAACCTCAAAACGTTTTAATCCTTTTGCGGGGTATTCTCCCCATTTGTATGGATGGTACGTTAGCACAGGTCGTGGACCAACCAACGACATATCACCCTTGATGATGTTGATGAATTGCGGAAGCTCATCAATGCTCGTTGCTCGAATTATTCTACCGACCTTTGTTACACGTGCGTCACCCTTGAACGAATAGACTCCCGTTCCTTGACTCTCCGCACCTACAACCATTGATCGGAATTTGTACATCTTGAATGGCTTCCCACCTTTACCAAGACGCTCTTGTACGAAGAATGCACCACCTCGTGACTCTAATATAATTATGAGCCAAGTAATAGCAAGAACAGGAAACAATAACACTAGCCCAACCGTTGAAGCTACTATATCGAATGTGCGTTTTGTTAAATTATACATATGTTTGAATTTAAAATGGCAAAAGCATATTTGCAGAAAATATTAAATTCTGTATGCTATCCCTTAAAACAGTATCATTCATATTCACGACTCTTACATCCATTTCAACAAGTTCATGATTTAGCACATCCTTTACTCTAGCAATATGCTTATCTGTGATCCGATCTTTTAATGGAATTTTGAACATCGTATCGAAATATACTTTGTTATTAAATGGTATAGTAAGATCAAATATATATTTCATTTCAGATATACCAGCACCACCCCAACATCCGAATATCATTTCAGACATAAACATATCAGCAGGAAGATAATTCAAAGGCACAATCTTTTCATACTCATAATCAGATATGTATCGCTCAAATATCTTCTCTACGCGATATGCTAGACTACGATTAGTCAAAAATATTTTATACAGACTTCGAAATAATTTAGGAGATAATGGCGGCATCGAGCTACGACGAAGATGTTTATACCAACGGGCTCTAGTCACCTCTGAAACCCAAGATTTAACCTCTACATCGTTATGACAATTCTCTTCCAGATAAATACGTTTTCTAACCTCATTCTTTTTTCGTAATGAGATATATCCTGCGTTGTGAGTTATAATTGCCCATTTTAACTCAAAATCCTTTAACTCAGAATCCTCATCTGGAATTATATAAGTTTGGTGCTTTGTTTTAAATCTAGAACTGATAATCTTAGCTGCTTCTACATCCGGCACCTCTTTCTCTGCTGATTGATATGTAAAAGATTCCACCTGGTCGTAGTGACCATTAAATGCAGCATACGTAGTTGTGCTATCAAATCCTCCAGTCAACGATACCGCTGGCGACTTCCACTTCTTTAGTATTAGCTCCGCACTGTTTTTGAGAATTGATGCAGCCCTATTTATTGCTGCCGTGTACTCCTCTTCATTCGACACCTCTACAACACTCTCACGAGGATAGTATCTATTATGAGTTATATTATTATCTGAATATTTGAAACATATACTTGGTACAACTCTCTTAACCTCCTTAAATTGTGATATGTCACCTGGTAAATATGCTCCAAGAAAACGCGGATACCATTTATAGGCAATTAACTCCTTCACAAACTCATCCATCTCAAGGTTGTATATATCTCCGATAATCTGCGGATGAGAAGTAATCATAAGCTGAATTCAACCTGCAAATGCAACTGAATTCATATTAATAATTTGTTTAAATTTTTCATTTGGTGTGAGGTATCCGAGTCTTTTACGAGGACGATTATTTAGCTTGTTTTCAATCC
>JBCQUZ010000009.1:0-48431 GCA_047173645.1 Rikenellaceae bacterium | reverse complement strand
CTGTCGAGATCCTCATCGCCGAAGTGCCCGATTGTCGAATCTCAATCGCGACACTTGCGACATCGCACATTTATCATGTATAGTGAAAAGAGGGAGGGTAGGTAAATATTATCCCCCCCCCCATATGTCATTCACGCTTTACACTTTCTAGCTCTTTTTTGTTTAGTTATCAACCTCGATAAGTTCCCCTTTGTTGTTGAATTTAAGTTCAACTTTGTTGTCTAGTTCAACTTCGAAATATCTTTTGTCGCGCTCGATTTTGACAATCTTGCACGATGGGAAACGACTCTCTACCTCTTTGGCAATATTTGTGGGGACAATGGGCTCTGGCACATAGTTTTTGTTGCAATCTACATCCATCCAATCTCCATTTTTGTCGAACTCTATCTTCACCCCATTGACTAGGAGCACGCTATAATCTTTATCAAATCCATCACGCTCAACTGTAGCAACCGAAACTTTATCGCTTGGGTAGTATGTTGATAGGAATGATTGCGCTGCCTTCGGGAGTTGCGATTGTTCGATGATTCTCTCTTGAGCCTCGATGCTTGCGATGCTCAAAACAAGAGATAGTGTAGCAAATAGTAACTTTTTCATAATCTTTTTATTATTATATACAACATGTATGCAAATATATATAATTATTTTATATTTACTATAATGTTCCCAATATTTTACCTAACTCTTTATATCCTTTTGCCGATGGATGTACACGGTCGCGCGGACGGAAGAGATCGTCGATGGGGATGTCATCTTCGTCTATTAACACATGACCTATATCTTTGTATGCCACACCTTGGCGCGTGGCAATTTTTTCATACTCGGCATTTATTTTTTGAAGCTCCTTCCACGCCATATCTTTGCGCGGAAGGATCCCAATGAGGGTAATTTGCGCCGAGGGTTGGCGGATTTTGATCTGCTCGACAAGGTTTTCGACACCTATTAATATCTCCTCCACAGTAGTTTGGTTATTGAGGTTGTTTGTGCCGATCATGATTATGATCTTCTCGAAATCCTTAACCTCCATTTGGTCGTTGTAGACTCTCCACAACAGATTCTCGATGCGGTCGGCTCCGATGCCCATATTCACATAGTTGCCCATATATTTAACCCAACTATCTTGCCCCTCGACATTTGGAGATCGCTTCTCGAAATCGGGATTGCCTCCCCAATTGTGAACTATCGAATTGCCGATAATGGCACATTTGGCACTCGAAGTCTCTATATCGCGAAGGATATATTGACATTGGTCTGTCCACTTGTGCTGAGGAACACGACGTTGCGACACAGCTATTGTTGTTGAGATATTTCCCACGGGGCAATGCAACACCTCGCGAAGTTTTGCCTCATAAGCCATCGCGCGATCAGATTCGTTTATGATGTTTTGCGGATCTATAAGATATACATTCTCTATATTTATCCTCTGCAGCTCTTTCATAAGCTCTTGGCTCGATATAATGATTGGCGTTGCAACCCATTGGGTGCGAAGATATTTGATCTCCTTAACCATCTTTTTAATCATCTTTTTGGAGTCGCCATCGCCATCTATCACGAAAGCCTTAGCATCTATCTTTGTGGCAGATTCAATGCTCTCGACATTGTGTGTGGCGCGATCAAGCCTGCGCGCAAGGGTTGCATACCAACTATCCCCTGCGGTCGATTTGACTGAGTTGTGAGTTGTTGTGTATGTTACAATAGGGCGCTCTTCGCGTCGCTCGGAGAATCCAAAGAAGCTATCACCTTCGACCCCAATTTCGATATTGTCGACAACACATCGGGTTGGTAACCACGCCTGAAACTCATATCCTCCATTTTTGATAGCTGGAGCAGAGTAGTTTATGCCATCTTTGAAATGGACGGTATATTGATTGTCATCTTGATTGTCATCTTGATTGTCATCTATTGTTGCCACACCTTCTATCATCGTGACAACTCCATTGTTGTCGGTAATGGAGAGCCCGACAATAGGTGTGGATTGAGTGGTTAGACTTTTTGGGTTGATCGAGTATCGGATTACGATAGATGGCGAGTTGGCGCTAAACCTCAAGGCTAACTCTTGGTGGGTTGCTATATTGTCGTATCTATGCCATTTATGCGAACTAAACTCTTGGGCATATGCCGTATGGGTATATGTCGTAGCCCACACAAATATAAGGCTGATAATTAATATTATCCTCTTCATTGTCAATAATTTTGGGTTTGTGTATCAAAGATAACAAAAAAATGGTTAATTTTGTAGTGTAACTATGATATTGTTGGACTCAAACATATAAATTATGAAACATAAAACCATTGTTATAGGGGTTGCTGGAGGCTCTGGTTCGGGCAAAAGTACCCTTGTGAACCGTTTGATAGATGCTTTTGTGGGCGAAGATGTCACAACTATTTGCCACGACTACTACTACAAAGCGCACCCTGAACTTAAATACGAAGAGCGCGTGAAGCTCAACTATGACCACCCCGAATCTTTCGACACAAAGATGATGGTGGAGCATGTCAAAAAACTAAAGGATGGCGAGCAGATAATGCGCCCCGTATATTCGTTTGTGGATCACGACCGAATGGCGGAGTGGGTAGTGGTCGAGCCGACGCAGGTTATCATCGTCGATGGTATTTTGATCTTCGAAAATAAGGAGCTGCGCGAACTTATGGATATGAAAGTATATGTCGACACCGATGCCGATATTCGTTTGGCACGTCGTATAATGCGCGATGTGTGCGACCGCGGACGCACCATGGAGTCGGTCGTAAACCAATATATCAACACCGTGAAACCTATGCACGATGCCTTTGTTGAGCCATCTAAAAAGTATGCCGATGTTATAGTCCCCGAGGGCGGACAAAATGCAGTTGCTGTGTCGATGTTGATTCAAGGCATACAGGCGATTCTCGAAAAATAAAATTTTTAAACTAAAAAAATAGACCTTATGAAACTAAAAATTATTTCGGCTGTAGCTTCGGCACTCCTTCTCCTAAGCTCTTGTAGCTCAGAAAGCTATATGCAAGTAGCCACCACCGAATCAACACCATGGAGCGTTGGTGTAACCGCACTTGCGGATGGCGCTAAGAGCCTAGCATACGAAATCTCACTTGCCGACAAGGGGCAAACAGTCGATGGATTTGGAGCCTGCTTCAACGAACTAGGTTGGACTTCGTTGTCGTTGCTTTCGGTAGAGGATCGTGCCGATGTTATCAAGGAGCTTTTTGCCCCTGGCGCAGGTGCCAACTTCAATATTTGTCGTATGCCTGTGGCGGCGAATGATTTCTCGACAGATTGGTATTCGTACAACGAAACCGAAGGAGATTTCGAGATGAAAAACTTCTCGATAGATCACGACAAAGCGACCCTTATTCCATTTATCCACTCAGCATTAGCTCTAAATCCAGAGCTTAAGATTTGGGGCTCGCCATGGTGTCCTCCATCGTGGTTTAAATACAACAAACACTACGCCGCACGCACCGAAGATCACCGCATAGATCCAGCATATCACAACGGTCTAGATCCCGAAAAACGCGGTTGGGAGGGTAACGATATGTTTATCCAAGAGCCTGAGTATTTGGAGGCTTACGCACTATACTTCGAGAAGTATATCAAGGCTTATCGCGAGCAGGGTATCAACATCTTTGCTGTGATGCCACAAAACGAATTTAACTCGGCACAAATCTTCCCAAGTTGCTTGTGGAAGGCGGGATCGTTGGGTAACTTCGTGGGCGAATATTTGGGTCCAAAGATGAAGGCTTTGGATGTAGATGTTATGATTGGAACCGTAGAGCGTGCAAATCAATTGTTGGTCGACACAATGCTACTAGATCCTAAGTGTCGTCAATATGTTACAGCTGTAGGTTTCCAATGGGCTGGAAAGGGCGCTATTGGTGGGGTACACAAATCATATCCCGAGATGAAGCTATACCAAACCGAGCAGGAGTGTGGCGATGGTAAGAATGACTGGAAGGGTGCAGATTACTCGTGGTCGTTGTTGAAGCACTATTTCGACAATGGAACATCGGCATATATGTATTGGAATATCTCGTTGCTTGAGGGTGGAATTAGCCGTTGGGGATGGGCTCAAAACTCACTTGTAGTGGTTGACCCTGCCGACAATAGTTACCGTTTCTCGCACGAATATTACTTGATGAAGCACATCAGCCACTTCGTAAAACCTGGTGCACACTACATCTCGTCGCCCGAAGGTTTCGAGGGTTTGGTGTTCGAGAATCCTGATGGCGAGGTTGTTGTGTTGTATATGGAGCGCACAGGCGAAGATACAACTCTAACCCTTACAATCGACGGTGCGCAACACGAATTGGCTGTCGGAGCTAATAGTATCAACACCTTTGTAATATAAAATAATTGGAAGGTTTACTCAATGGGGGTTAAGATAGATCTCCTAGATCTCCCAAAAAAAGTAAAAAAAAGGTAAAAAATCTTTTATCCCCGAAAAAATTTATATCTTTGTGCGATTGTAGTATAACTATGTGGTGTAACTATTTGTTTGTGCCATAAGTTTATGAGTATAAAAATACATTAAAAACAAAATAGAATGAAAGTAGAAATGAACAAGATGGTGGCTGTGAACTACACACTCACTGTTGATGGTGCTATTGCAGATCAATCACAAGAGGGATCACCTCTTCAATTCGTATTTGGAACAGGTATGTTGTTGCCTAAATTCGAGGAGGCGATCGTAGGTATGTCTGCTGGTGAGAAGGTATCTTTCACATTGGAGGCTAAAGATGGCTATGGAGAGATCGCTGCCGAGGCAGTTGTAGAGCTTCCAAAGAGTATTTTTATGGTTGACGGAGTTGTAGCTGAGGATATTTTGGTCGAGGGTAACGTGGTTCCTATGGGCGATGCTAATGGTAATCGTATGATGGGTAAGATCGTATCTATCGCAGAGGAGACAGTGACTATGGATTTCAACCACCCAATGGCAGGTAAGACTCTTAACTTCGAGGTTGAGATTGATAGCGTGCGTGATGTTACTCCAGAGGATATGATGGGTCAAGGTGGCGGTTGCTCATGTGGCTGTGGCGAGGGTTCTTGCGACGGTGGCGAGGGTTGTAACTGCGACGGTGAGGGTTGTAAGTAGGATTATTTCTAACAGCTTAATAATAATTAAAATAAATGGCTACAACAGCAGACATTAAAAATGGTATGTGTATCGAGTTAGATAAGAAAACATACCAAATCATAGAGTTCCAACACGTTAAACCAGGCAAAGGTCCAGCTTTTGTGCGCACAAAGCTCAAGAATTTGGAGAATGGCAGGGTTGTAGACAACACCTTCTCGGCAGGATCAAAGATCGAGATCGTGCGCGTTGAGCGTCGTCCATATCAATTCACCTACGAAGATGATTTGGGTGCTCACTTCATGCACACAGAGACTTTCGAGGAGATCAATATCGACAAGGAGCTTATTACAAACTACGACCTTATGGCTGATGGTCAAGTTGTAGAGGTTATGTTCCACACCGAAAAGGAGCAAGTTCTTTCGGCTGAGCTTCCTCCAATCGTCGATATGGAGGTCACATACTCTGAGCCAGGAATCAAGGGCGACACAGCATCTACAAACTCACTTAAGCCAGCTACAGTAAACACAGGAGCTACAGTTCGTGTTCCATTGTTTATCAACACAGGCGACAAAATCCGCGTAGATACTCGCACACGTGAATATTACGAGCGTATAAAGTAATAATTACATAATTATACGGCGTATAATCGTATAATGTCATAAAAAAAAGCGAATTAAGGTTTGATAAAAGAACCTTAATTCGCTTTTTTTAATGGGTCAATGTGGGGTTTGGTTGTTGCAAATCTTTGATTTGCCGCCCTCCTGAGCACTTTTTTACAAAAGTGCTTTTTTAGGAGGGGAGGGCGAAAACATATTGGGATTAGTGAGGGGACTGCCCTTTTGCCGGGCGGGCAGTGCGTAGCCGCACGGGCTGGCGGAAACTTCGTTTCCTTGAAGGTTTTGTGTAAGGTTACAAGTATCGTGAACCTCGGGTGGGCTATCAAACCAACGGTTTGATAGCAAAAAATAATAGTTGCGTTTGACGCTGAGAGTTCACTCTCATAAGTCAAACGCAACTATTATTTTTTGTCGAAATGCCAAAGGCATTACGATACCCACTCCGCAACATAAATCAGCTCAGCGGGGAGCACCCCGCCCGACGGAGTCAGTCCAGCCAAAGCCCAGAGCGAGCCCCATTACTCTTCGCACCAACTCTTCACCAATTCGATAGCTGGAGCCTTCAATCCGAGTTTATTTTTCTTGTTGAATCCGCACATTTGGTTGAAGAATTTTCCACCCTCCAGCTTTTTCAAAGATGCAACGGTCACATATCCCATCTTTTGGATCACAGGAACCCACTCTTCGGGAACTCCGATAGCTACGTAATCCTCCACCGCATCGTTGACCACCTTCTTCTCGGGGCGCATTTGAGGGAAGAACAATACATCTTGAATCGAAGGTTGGTTGGTCATAAACATCGTGAGACGGTCGATTCCGATACCCATTCCCGAACATGATGGCATTCCATACTCCAAAGCGCGCACGAAATCCATATCAATAAACATCGCCTCGTCGTCGCCCTTCTCGCTGAGTTTCAATTGATCTTGGAATCGCTCCAACTGATCTATAGGGTCGTTAAGCTCCGAATATGCGTTGCACAACTCCTTACCATTCACAAACAACTCGAAACGCTCCGTCAAATCTGGATTGTTGCGGTGACGCTTGCAAAGTGGCGACATCTCGCATGGATAATCCGTAATGAATGTCGGTTGGATAAGCTCCTCCTCGCAATATTGACCGAAGATTGCGTCGATCAACTTACCCTTGCCATAGCTCTCCTCAAACTCTACATTGAGTGATTTACACGCCTCGCGAAGCTCCTCTTCGCTCTTGCCTGTGATGTCGAAATTTGTCTTTTCGCGGATGGCATCCGTCATCGACAATCTGCGGAATGGAGCCTTGAATGATATTTCGCGATCTCCGATAGTGATTGTTGTCGAATTATTTGTCGCCATAGCCACCTTCTCCAACATCGTCTCGGTGAACTCCATCATCCACTCATAATCCTTATACGCCACGTAGATCTCCATCACCGTGAACTCAGGGTTGTGGGTTCTATCCATTCCCTCGTTACGGAAATCCTTACCAAACTCATATACTCCATCGAAACCTCCAACGATCAACTTCTTGAGGTATAGCTCATTGGCAATACGCAAATATAGTTCCGTATCGAGTGAGTTGTGGTGTGTGATAAATGGACGAGCCGAAGCTCCTCCAGGGATTGGTTGCAGGATTGGAGTCTCGACCTCCAAATAACCCTTCGAGTTGAAGAACTCGCGCATTGTCGAGATGATCTTCGCACGTTTCACAAACACTTCGCGCACGTGTGGATTCACCACCAAGTCGACATATCTTTGGCGGTATCTGATCTCTGGATCTGTAAATGCGTCAAAGGTTTGACCATCCTTCTCCTTCACGATTGGAAGTGGACGGATAGATTTCGAAAGGATTGTATATTTTTGGCAATGTACAGACAACTCTCCAGAGTTTGTGCGGAATGCAAAACCCTCTACACCCAAGAAATCGCCAATGTCTAACAACTTCTTAAAGACTGTATTATAGAGCGTAGGATCACCTTCGGGGCAAATATCGTCGCGTTTGATATATACTTGGATACGTCCCGTGTGGTCTTGCAATTCGAAGAATGCCGCCGAGCCCATGATTCTACGGCTCATGATGCGTCCTGCGATTGTTATACCTTGGAAGTTGCCCTCCTCTTCGTTATACTCCTCTGTGATTTGGCGTGCTGTGGTGCTCACCTCATATTTCGCTGCTGGGTAGGGGTTTATGCCCAACTCTCGCAGTGCCGCAAGTGATTGGCGGCGTAGAATCTCCTGTTCGCTGAGTTCGATGCTCATCTATTACTCTATTGTTTAGTTATTTATATTTTGCAAAAATAACAAAAAAGATTGAGACTATGGTATATTGGTATGATTTTTTTGGGGTTTAGGTTAAAGAGGTGGTATTTAATCGTTGATTGCAACCCTTTGGGTTGCCACCCTCCTGCGCACTTTTTTGCAAAAAGTTCTTTTTTTAGGAGGGAAGGGCGAAAACATCTTGGGGTCAGAGGCTGGACTGCCCTTGTGCCGGGCGGGCAGTGTGTAGCCGCACGGGCTAATTATATAGTTTATCTAGGCTATTTGGGTGTCGTAGTTTCGCATCGCTAGTTTTTTGACCCATATAACAAAGCCTCCTGTCAAAACAAGATTCAAAACCAACGACAATGCCGAGATGATAAGTGCATTACTTCCAAGGTTATAGCTTATAGCGATAAAGATAACTCCTGCGCCAACCTCGCCACGCGTAAACATTCCAACCGACACCGCCAAGCGTTCGCTAAATTTACGATCGCGATAGAAAAATATCGGCATCAACTTACCGATGTTCGACAACACCGACACCGCAACAACATGCAGTGCAATTACACCCCACGACATCATCGGCACATGCGAAATCAACGCCTCTTCATTCTTTTCGAACGATCCACCCCAAATATATGGCATGCTTAGACCCACCAAGAACATGAAAATAAAGGATATAAACGATGTCATATTGCGCTCCGTACGCGTATCTATATGTTTATGCTTCATCACCATTCCCACCACAAAGGCTGGCAACAACACCTCGATATGGATGCTATTAGTCTCTCCGAAACTCTTCTTGGTGATGATATATAGTAGATGTGTAGCGGCAAATATCAACGATGCGTAACACAAAATTGCGAACCATCCCTGGGGAGGATTAAAGGTGTCTAACCACCTCCAACCAATCCACAACATAACAGCCACAGAGAGCACAACAGCCCCCATTTGCCACTTCATGCCGATCATCATAATCTGCAATGGGATCATCAACAATATAGTGTCGAGGTCGTCGAATATCGCCAACACCTGGATCTTTTTGTATATCCAACTCTTCGACAAATTGAGCGTCGCCAACATAGCAAACAAAATACCTGCCGAGGTGGGAGCAGCAAAACGACTCAACAACAAACTCTCCTTCCACGCTTGACTATCACTCCACATCGACGAAGGCAACAACACAAAGATATAATACCCCGCAATAAGCAACCATGGTAGAGCTGCTGTAGCCATCGCGATAAAATAATCTGCCGTGTATGATTTCCAATTACTCTTGTCGACCTCAAATTCGCGCCCAACATTTATCATTATAAAAGCCAAACATATATACAACATTGGCGTGGCAAAGGTGCTTTTCATTGAGTCATAAGCGCTACCCATCGTGTTAGGCAAAAGTTGCGATGCAACGAGTCCAATGATTAGGCAGATGGAAAAGGAGAGAACTTTTTTCATATGGTTAAGTTAGTTTTTATAAATCAAAGCTATGGCACTTGCCGACACACCCTCTTCGCGACCCTCGAATCCTAGCTTTTCGGTGGTGGTTGCTTTGATCGAGATGTCGGAAATATCTATCCCCAACACCCCTGCGAGTGTTTGGCGCATAGAATCTATGTGTGGGCGCAGTTTGGGACGTTGGGCACGAATTGTGGAGTCTATATTGCCGATTGTATATCCGTGAGATTTAAGAAGGTCGTAGGTGCGACGGAGCAATATTTTGGAATCTATCGACTCATACTCCGAACTGGTGTCGGGGAAGTGAAGCCCGATGTCGCCCAACGCCGCGGCACCTAGGAGCGCATCGCACATGGCATGAATCAAAACATCGCCATCCGAGTGGGCAACAAAGCCGTGGGTGTGGGGGATCTCGACCCCTCCGATCCATAGTTTCAACCCCTCGCGCAGAGTGTGAACATCATATCCTTCGCCTATTTTAAATTTCATTCGATAACTTTTAAAGTTAATATTTAAATTTCCTAATAAGACAAAGATAGTAGAATTTTGTACAATTTAAAAAAAAATTTATTATTTTTGTGAAAAATATAACGCTAATGAGAGAGATAGCCAAATTAGAGCCAAAAATTGTTTGGGAAATTTTTGATTCCATTACACAAGTGCCACGCCCTTCGACCAAAGAGGAGAAGATAATCGCATGGTTAATAACCTTTGCCAAAGATAATCAACTCGAATATAGACTCGACGAGGTGGGCAATGTTGTAATCACTCGGCCAGCCGCTTTGGGCAAAGAATCTACACCCAAAATTACGCTCCAATCACACATAGATATGGTGTGCGAAAAGGATTCCGACGTGGAGTTTAACTTCGAACAAGATCCCATCCGCACAAAGATTGTCGATGGCTGGGTGACAGCTGTGGGGACAACTCTAGGTGCTGATTGCGGAATCGGAATGGCGGCATCGTTGGCAGCTCTCACCGACCCCGAATTGGAGTGTGGCGAATTGGAGGCGCTATTTACGGTCAACGAAGAGATCGGACTCACGGGGGCGAAGGAGCTTCGTGCGGGGATGATAACTAGCAAATATTTGGTTAACCTTGATTCCGAAGAGGAGGGCGAAATCTGCATCGGTTGTGCTGGAGGAGTCGACACGGTGGCATCTTTTAGTTTCCGTAACCAAAGCGCTCCCAAAGATCACACATACTATAGAATAGATGTCGCAGGGCTCAAGGGCGGACACTCGGGCGAAGATATTAACAAGGGGCGTGCAAATGCCAATAAGATATTAGCTAGATTGTTGTATATTGGCCAGAAGGATTTCAACCTTAAGTTGAGCTACTTTCATGGCGGAAATTTGCGCAACGCCATACCTCGCGAAGCGTATGCGGTGTTTGGAATCCCGACGCGTCATATCGTAGATTTTGCGATGGCTTTTGGTGCGTTCGAAGAGGAGGTCAAAGAGGAATTTGCCGTTGTGGAGCCATCTATGCAATTGACCCTTAGCGAGATGCCACAAATAGAAACTATCCTCGACGCAGATGCCCAACGCGGATTGATCGGCTCGATGGTGGGTGTGCCCAATGGGGTGATCGCGATGTCGATGGTGATGGATAATTTGGTCGAGACATCGACAAACCTTGCGTCAGTTAGATTCAACGACAATACGATAGTTGTGGCGACAAGTCAACGTTCGTCGCGCGAGAGTGGCAAACAATATGTCAAGCAGATGGTTGCCTCGGTGTTTGAATTGGCAGGTGCCGATGTCACACACTCCGAGGGGTATCCAGGGTGGACTCCCAACCCTGAATCGAAGTTATTGGAGGTTTTGAGTGGTTGTTACAAAGATCAATATGGCGCAGATCCAGTGGTCAGAGCAATGCACGCAGGTTTGGAGTGTGGATTGTTTTTGGAGAACTATCCCGATTTAGATATGGTGTCGTTTGGGCCAACGATGAATGGTGTGCACTCGCCCGACGAGAGACTAAATATTGATTCGGTGGGTAGATTTTGGACACTCCTTAAAAGCCTGTTAACTAGGGTGTAGCTGTGTATAAAATATATGGAATAATAGCAGCTATAATCGTTATTTTACCAAAATCAACACTCTATTCTCAAAGTTATATCGACCACGATAATTATATAGAGGTTGAAAATATAGAGGATATTAAAAATCTGACGAAGTCCGAAAATATCACCCCCCATATGTTGTTCTTGGAGGGGGATGATTATTCGTTATATGATGATATATTGCAATACAACAACCCTCCAATCTCGACTAAGCGTCGCGGTGTGGAGTGGTGGCAATATAATCGTATATACAACACTGCAAATAGCGCCACACAAAACGTTGCAGAGCCTACTCAATTTGGTGAACTAAAGCTCTTTAGTTCAAACTCCACATATCGCATTGGCGCATCGGGTGTATGGTCAACTCCTTTTGCTAAAGGATGGTCACAAGAGTGCAGCGTCGTGGGACGCACAGGGCGCGATGGGTCGATTGATGGGGTGTATGAACAATCACTCTATCCGACACTGGGATTAACTAAGCTATTTTCTGCTCAAAAATATCTAACCCTCTCGTTTCGTGCGCCATACACAATGCGAGGATTGCGAAGTAGTGCCACGCAGGAGTGTTTCGATTTGGTACACAACAATCTATATAACCCTTCGTGGGGCTATTATCATGGCGAAGTGCGTAATTCGAGAGTTATGCGCAACTTTCTGCCAGAGTTTAATGGTCGCTATCAACAACCACTCTTTGACGATACAACCGTTGCCATAGATCTAAATGCCACATTGGGCACTCGGCGCATAAGTCGCCTGGGGTGGTATAGTAGTTCGAATCCAACGCCAAACTACTATAGCAAACTCCCAAGCTACTTTTATGGCTCCACATCATACGACGAAGTGCATAATTCGTGGCAACAAAACGACACCAACTACACACAAGTCGGATGGGATAAATTGGAACTTATAAATCTATTGTCAGCAGATGGATCGGCTCACTATGTTGTCGAAGATAGGGTGACAAGGGTTGTCGATGTAGAGTCTAAAGTATTGTTTAACACAAAATTAACCAATAATATTGAGGTCGACTACGGAGCTCAATACATCTACTTATCACATCGAAAATATAAACAAATGCGCGATCTGTTGGGTGCCGATTATCTTCTCGACATAGATCAATACGCCAGCGATAACTCCCAAACAGGCAACGACCTACAAAATAACCTCCGCAACCCAAATCGTAAAATTACCCAAGGTGATCGCTTCGGCTATGACTTTGCGCAAAATCGCTCACTTATCGAGACGATGGGTCGGGTGAGTTACTATAACGAGAGGGTGAAATTTAGCCTCGATGCCACATTTGGCACCCAAACCTCCACGCGTCATGGCTATTACGAGAAGGAGCGATTCTCGGGTGCAGGGTCATATGGCGATTCGCAACAAATCAAATTTTCGACCTACAATATCGCCTCTTCGGTGGGCTATATATTTGGAGAGCGACACCGTGTAGAGTTTAGTGGCGAAATAGATGCTGAGGCTCCAATATCGAGTAATCTATTTATTGCAGAGCAAAATAGCAATCGTATAATAGAGTCTCCCTCAACCGAAAAAACCACCTCGGCATCGTTAAGCTATCAATTTGCGAATGGTAAATTTTGGTTCTCGACACAAGCCTATATAATCGAGGTGAGTGATTTGGCACAGGTGTGGGAGGGGTATGACGATCTATCGTCGACATATTGTAATGTTGTGATCTCCGATATTTCGACTCGCTCATTGGGCGTTGATATAAGTGCGCGCATGAGGCTTTCGCACGCTATAACCCTCACGTCGACCCTCGCATTGGTGGGGGCAGAGTACACATCGGCTCCACTTGTGAGGCTCTACGACGAGAGCGATATGTCGATTGTCGCGGAGTCGCACGCCTCATCACTCGAAGGGTTTGTTGTGGGAAACACGCCACAGATATGTGCCACATTTGGGGCGACACTCTTTTCGCGCAAGGGGTTTGTTGTTGGTCTCAATGTCGCATATTATGGTATGCGATATATCGCCCCTTCGATTCAACGTCGCACAAATCGGATATTATCAAGTGCGACATCCTCCGAGGTGTTAACCTCAATATTAACCCAAGAGAAACTCTCCGACATGGTCGATATATCGCTCTCACTAAGCAAGCGAATCTCAATCGGCGCAAGGGAAATATCTCTATTTATTAGGGTCGATAACCTTTTGGGCAGAGATGATATTGTCGCTTATGGCTACGAGGGGAATCGTGTGCTTAGTCGATATAGTGGCGGATATTCGCCCCAGGAGTCTAGTTATCAGTATTGTCGCGGACGTGGGGTTTATCTCTCTGGTTCTTATCGGTTTTAGGGGATATGGTTGGAGTTGGTTGGGTTGTTGCAAATCTTCGATTTGCCGCCCTCCTGCGCACTTTTTTGCAAAAAGTGCTTTTTTAGGAGGGGAGGGCGAAAACATGTTGGAGTCAGTGAGGGGACTGCCCTTGTGCCGGGCGGGCAGTGCGTAGCCGCACGGGCTGGCGGAAACTTCGTTTCCTTGAAGGCATTACGATACCCACTCCGCAATAAAAATCAGCTCCGCGGGGAGCACCCCGCCCGACGGAGTCAGTAAGAAACATTACTTACAACTAAAAAAACTTCTTTTTAGATGTTGTGACCATAAAATCCTTCAAGTAGAATGGTTCGACATATGCGACATCTTCCACCTCGCCAGCGGAGAGTTTAGCCTCGGCTATTTTAGCGATTCCACGAGCCGAAGGAGTGACATCTATAAGTGTTGCCCATGGCATATGTTCCAGACATTTGGGGGCTCCATTACCAAATATTATAAATGGGGAGCCATCATTATATTCGCCGAAACTCTCGGTGTCGATGATCTTTGCTTCGACCGAAGAGATCGGATTTGCCTCATGATCAAAAACTTGGGTGTAGACCTCCATGCGTCGTGCATCGACCATAGGGCATAGCTTTGCATTGTTCCAATTCTCCGTGTCGAGAAGTCCGACATTGTAATTCTCGCGAGCGATGGCACACATAGACTCCAGAGATCCAACACCAACAAATGGGATATTCAACCCATAACACAACCCCTTGGCAAACGATACCCCGATACGCAAACCTGTATATGAACCTGGGCCCATACCCACAGCCACAGCGTCGAGATCCTTAGCTGTGATGCCACTTTGTTCGAAAAGTTCGTCGGTGAACGTTGCCACTTTGCTGGCATGGTCGCGCCCTCGGTCGCTCTCTCTAAGCGAGATCATCTCTCCATCTTTGGATATCCCCACCGAACATATATCGGTGCCTGTCTCTATGATTAAAATTAGTGCCATTTATATCTATTTGCTAACTTTTATTTATATTTTTTGAGTGCCTTATCCATCTCTCGCTTCGCATCGTTGGCTTTGAGATATTCGCGTTTGTCGTATGATTTACGACCCTTCGCTAGTCCAATAACAACCTTGGCTAATCCTCGTTCGTTGAGGAACAAGCGTAGTCCCACGACGGTTAATCCTTTATCTTGGAGCGAACGTTCTATTTTGTTGAGTTCCTTGCGGTTGAGCAACAATTTACGATCTCGTTTAGGTGTGTGGTTGTTGTACGAACCCCAATGATATTCGGCGATATTCACCCCCTTTATCCACAACTCTCCGTGCTCCACATAACAGTAGCTATCGGTGAGTGACGCTTTGCCCAAACGTATCGATTTGATCTCGGTGCCAACCAACACAACACCTGCCACATACTCTTCGATGATCTCGTAGTCGAATGTGGCGCGACGGTTGCGGATATTTATGTTTTTGTAGTCAGACATACAACAATAAAAAATTTATTAGACCAACAAAGGTAGTGATTTTGGTTGGGATTTCGATTATTTATACTCTAATAATCGCACACAAAGGGCAATTATTATACCTTGCGCGAAAAATATCTCGAAATAAAGTGCGTTATTAATTGAAAAATGGTACCTTTGTTGAAATTTATGTGTAGAGTAATTTTACGAAAATATGATAACTAAAATATCGAAACTTTTTACATTGCTTCTCCTATTCGTGGTGGGGTTAACCTCTTGTTCGGATGATGCTAATGATATAAACTATTATGGATATGTCACACTCCAAAAGACGGGAGTCTTTTTTGAGAATTGGGGCGACACTCAGACCACAACATTCACGTTGGATAATGTCGCATACCTAGAGATCAACCAAAGCAATATCGAGGATTGGACTGGCGACACCGACGAAGAGAGCTGGAAAGTGGAGATAGAGTTCTACAAAGGGCTCGTAACAATCACCGCACCTACCAAAGAGGGGTTGACCCAAGAGGGCGAATCGAACCAATTGGTCGAAATATCGTTGAAGGGTGAAACTCACGACGGATACTCAATATACAAAACCATCACAGTGGGAGTTGTCCCATTCGTATATATCGACGCAGATCTAGATATGCAAGCCAACTCGATGATTATCACCGAACCTGGTAACTTCTACATATTTAACCCCTCATACAAAGGCGAAGATAGAACTCAAACGTTGGGTGTTGTGGATGATTGCCGTTTGATATGGAAGGATTATTCATGCTCTATTAACCATGTGCAGATGATTAGCTCAACAGAGGTGGGATTCTATGCCGATTATGATGAGTATGATGCCGACGATGATGATATTGAGGATGATATAATCGAAGGAAATGGTGTTATTGCTGCACTAAACTCGTCGGGCGATGTGGTGTGGAGTTGGCACATTTGGGTTATCGACGAAGATCCAACAGACCCATCGCGTACAGTGTCGTTGAATGGTAAAACTTGGATGGATCGCAACTTGGGAGCTAAATTAAACTCGATAGAGTCCGACACTGTTGTTCTCGAATCATATGGTTTATACTATCAATGGGGGCGTAAAGATCCATTTATTCAGCCTATTTTGTATAACGCATCTGGAGGTTATGATGATGTTATGGTGGATTATCAAAGCAGTGGCGTGTCGATTACATATGATGAATCGGACTCCGATATTGGCACAGTGAAGTATGCAATCGAGAATCCATTGACATATATATATGCCGAGGAGGATGGCGATTCGAGCTATGATTGGTTGTATCGTACACACGACAAAACTCTGTGGAGCGACGACACAAAGAGCATCTATGACCCATCGCCTAAGGGGTGGAGAATACCTCGTTCGACCGATTTTGTGGGGCTGGAGCTAGATTATTTTCCCCCAGCAGGAACCTATGCCGACGCATCGTATGGGGCTTATATTAAGGATAGTTACGGTAACAGCGAACTATTTATGGGTCTAGGACGCAGAACATATATCACAGGTCGCATCAGCAATGTCAACACCGACTATTATAGCTTAGCTCCATGGAGTGCATTCTATTGGACTTCGGGTGCCGACGACGATAGCAACAAAGCGATATGCTTTAGATTTGATAACGCATCGGACGATGAAGCGGTATTGGCTAGCGGTAAGGATTATTTCTTCGAGACACAACACGAAAACCAACGTGCCAACGGAATGCAGATTAGGTGCGTGAAGGATGAATAGGGTCGATTAAGTCGATTAATAAAAAGGGGATTCCCTTTCGTTTAATATTAAGAACTTTTCTCGGTAATGATATGCGGAGGAAAGTTTTTTTTGATTAGGTTGTTGCAAATCTTCGATTTGCCGCCCTCCTGCGCACTTTTTTGCAAAAAGTGCTTTTTTAGGAGGGGAGGGCGAAAACATGTTGGGGTCAGTGAGGGGACTGCCCTTTTGCCGGGCGGGCAGTGCGTAGCCGCACGGGCTGGCGGAAACTTCGTTTCCTTGAAGGTTTCGTGTGAGGTTACAAGTTGCGTGAACCTCGGGTTTGATACCCACTCCGCAATATAAATCAGCTCCGCGGGGAGCACCCCGCCCGACGGAGTCAGACCAGCCATTAAAGCACAGGAAACGACACAAGAGCCTCATAACCACCACCATGTAACCTTTCGAAGCAAAGGTGTGTAATTCCATTTGTGAGGATTATATACCTTGCGCCGACCACCGAATTGTAGCGCACGGCTTGGGCAAAGGTCTCTTGTGTAAGTTTTATTTCGGGGGCTTTGCACTCCGCCAAGATTATCGGTTTACCACCCTTTGCAACCACCACATCGGCTCGTTGCGATTGCCCATTTATGGCGACAGGAAACTCCTCGATAACATCTGTCGTGGCAACTCCATAACCCTTTATTAGATACTCCACCAAGTGGCGACGCACCCACTCTTCGGGGGTCAAAACAAGGTAACATCCACGCGGAGAGCTCCACACCATAAGGGTGTCGGAGTCACTTTGGCGCTGAGCACGAAGATTTATTGGCGGAAAGTTTAACTTTGGGTAAGAGTTAGGCATATGAATTTGCAAAAAATTTGTATCTTTATCACCACAAATATACGACATTTATGAGATTTATACTACTTCTAGTTACTCTTGTGAGTTGTGCGCAGTTGAGCGCACAATCTTTTAGTGACTCTAAATATATGGATATTGGCACGGAAGAACCTCGTACACAATCAGTTATAGGTGACAAGGAGGATTCAGATAATCAATCCTCTAAATTTGTTATCAATATTGAGGAGTGGAGTATTTCGGCTGATAAAAAAAGTTTTGAATCAAAATTTTCGCGCCCCTTTAGCTGGATTGGTCGCCAATTTTATCTGCGTGTGGGTTCAGCGTCGGCGCCATACACTCTGTATATCAACAACAAAGAGGTCGCTAAGGTGCAAAATAGCTCCTCACCTGCGGAGTTTAACATCACAAAAATTGCTAATGAGGGGCGCAATACTGTTGTGATAAAAATAGACGAGGAGTCGAATGTTAGCTCTATTGAGGGGTGGAAGATGGGCGATTTGGAGCCTGCCATAGGTGACGTGTGTGTTGTGTCGCAACCAACACAGATGATCCGCGATTTGAGAATCGAGACATCTGTGATGGGAGAAAAACTACACTCTCAAATATATCTAATCATCAAGAGCCACGCACTCTCAGAGAGAACATCGACGGTTCACTACTCATTGCGCCACCAGGATGGCGAGATGGTGAGCTTCGGTAAGCGCGACATAACCCAATCTATGAGGGGCGAAGATACTCTGACGTTTAGCACTGCAATCCCTATTGGTGATGGATGGAGTGGCGACAACCCACAACTTTTTGATCTGAAACTCTCGATTCAACGCGAAGGCAGATACCTCGAATATCAAAATTACAAGGTAGGATTTAGATCCGTAGAAGTTGACCCATCGAACGGAAAGCTCACGATCAATGGTGAACAAATATCACTCAACGCCAAGAGAGTAGGTGTGGCGGAGAGTGTCGATTTTGATGAATCCCAACTAGAGGAGCTTAAGGCTCAAGGTTTCAACGCCATAAAAATTGAGGGGGGAGCTCCCTCGCTCGACCTATATAGCGCATGCGACAAGGTGGGTATCTATGTTGTAGCATCGGCACCGATCAATAGTGGAGCGTCGTCGTCGCTAATCACAAAGGGTGGCAACCCGACGAATGATCCCACATGGTGGGGTGCATATATGCAACGAATAGATGCTAGTTATCACGTCGCGCAGCTACACCCCTCGGTGGTGGCTTTCTCTGTGGCAGATAACTCTTTGAATGGCTATAATTTGTATGAAGGGTATCTTAGGCTCAAACAGAAGAGTATCACACTTCCAGTGGTCTACTTCGAGGCTGAGGGTGAGTGGAATAACGATAAATTAGATATAACCCTAAAATAGAAGATGTCATGAATATCGACCTAATCGGCAAACAACTATCCGACCTACAGCAACTAATAGAGAGCTGGAGGGGTGGAGACGAAGTGTCTGAGATAGAACGCGAAATAGCTCTCGACAAAGTTAAACGACTATACGAGGAGCTAAAATTTGGAACGCGTGAAGCTCAAATAGAACCACAAGTTGAACCACAAACAAATCCGCAAATAGATTTTATAGCTATCAACCAACCCGTTGAAGTAGCTATGACAGAGGTTGTTGCAGATATTACAGCGACAGAAGAGGATACAACGACAGAAGAGGATATTATTACAGAGGGTATTATTGCAGAAGATGCTGTTACAGAGGATATTATCGCAGATGATATTATAATAGAAGATGTTATAATCGAGGAGTTCACAATAGAAGAACCTGCAATAGAAGAATCTATAATCGAGCAGGATATTACAAGTGAATTTACCTCTGCCGAAGAGGATTATAAACAAGAGCATGGTCAAGAGTATGCTCAAGAGGAGAGTCATATCTCGATAGAGCTAGAGGATATTTCGGTAATTGCAGATATAGAGGATCCTACCACCCCTCCAGTGGAGTTTACCACCCCACGACAAACCACAGAGGAGCCCGTGGCTATTCAACCCGAAATTGTTGCCGAGATAGAGGTTACACCAACCCCTAAAGCGGTTATAGATAACGCCCTGTTTGATCTAAATACAATACCTATACGCACCACAAAGCGTAGAGCAATAAGGTCGTTGTACAATGGCGAGGGTTTAAAAAATTTCACTTTAACTCACAAGCTAACCCCAACTCCTGAACCAACTCTAGAGCCAATAATATCTCCAACGAACCCAACAATTCAACCCGACCCAATAGACCCAATAGATCCAACAACAGATCTAATAGATTCAGAACCCGATCTAATTGCCCCAATCGTCCCAGCCGAAGAAGATGCAAAGCAAGAAGATCAAACGATAGCAGAAAATAGAGAGGAGATAGAGATCCAAGAGGATGAGAATATACAAACAGCTGAAGAAACAGCTGAAGATGATGATACATTGGAGGAGCTAATATTAATAGATACCTCAATAGAAGAGATCACCATATCTTCGGACACCCCATCCCTAATCGAACCTTTAGATGACACCCAAAATGAGATTCAAAGCGAAATCCAAGATGAAGTTCAAGGTGAAGTCCAAATTGAAACCCTAAACGAGACAATAGGCGAAACACTGGGCGAAACATTAGGTGAAACCCTAGGTGCCAATATCGAAACCCTAGGCGAACTATACGCCACAAACGAACCCTCGATAGGGGCAATAAATGCCGAATCACCACTCTCGTCGATAAACGATAAATACCTCATTGCGCAAGAGCTCTTTGGAGGCGATATAGCTTCGTGCGAAGATATGTTGGCAGAGATCACCGATATAGATAATTTCGATGATGCGATGATATATATCGTAGAAAATTATGAATGGTCACCCGAAAGCGAGGCGACAAAACTTATAATCAGATATTTGGAGCAAAAATTCCAGATGAATTAAAATGATGGAGAACACAAACCTCTCCCACTTAACAACACGAAATGTCAAAACTATACATTGTCCCCACCCCAATAGGCAACCTCGAAGATATTACACTTCGAGCCATCAGAATATTGGGCGAGGTAGATTTTATATTGGCGGAGGATACTCGCACAACACTCTTTTTGCTTAAACACCTAGGCATCGAAAAGAGGTTATATTCGCACCATAAATTCAACGAACACGCCACCTGTGCAATGGTGGCGGAGTCGATCCAAGCGGGGCGATGTGTGGCGTTGGTGAGCGATGCTGGAACTCCAGGAATATCAGACCCTGGATTTTTGTTGGTGCGCACATGTATCGAAGCGGGCATCGAGGTCGAGACTTTGCCTGGAGCTACGGCGGCGATCCCTGCAATTGTGCAGAGCGGTTTTCCGTGTGATAGATTCTGTTTCGAGGGGTTTTTACCCCAAAAAAAGGGACGTACCAAACATCTTACATCCCTTGCGGAGGAGGAGCGCACCATGATATTCTATGAATCACCCTATCGAATTGTGAAGTGCCTCACCCAAATGGCAGAGATCTTCGGTGCAGATCGCGAAGTGTCGGTTACGCGCGAACTATCCAAAAAGTTCGAACAGACGGTGCGCGGAACCCTCACCGAGGTGGCGCAACACTTCACCGACCACGAACCCAAAGGGGAGTTTGTGGTGGTGGTCGCTGGCAAACCAAAGGTGAAGCGCGAAAAGAGTAGAGAAAAAAATATAGATAGATATAACAAACATATAGATCAAGAGCAATATCAAGATGAAGAGGGAGGAGAAGATTAATAGCGAACTTAGCTTTTGGCAACGAGTATGGCTCGAAGTGTTGTGGAAGTTATGTCGAGTGTTTGGACTGCTACCTCATTTTGTGCAATATCGAATTGTTGCACCTTTTATATATCTTATTCTGTATAAGATGATTGGGTATAGAGTTAAGGTTGTCGATGCCAACCTCAAACAATCATTTCCCGAACTCAGCGACACGGAACGCAAAAAGATAAGAGATGGATTCTACGAAAACTTAAGCGAAGTTTTTGTCAGCACAATAGCCATCGCCGCCCCTGGAATGAAGGGGAAATTTGACGATAAGGAGGATCAAACATCCCAAGCCGCCGAGCTTCGTGCACTCACAAATGGCAAAAACTGGGTCGGTCTCACCACCCATATGGGGCTATGGGAACACCTCCTCTTTTGGGGTGAATTTTCCGATAGCTATATCGTGGGAGCATATCACAAACTCAAAAGCGAGGTGATGGATGCCCTGTTTATTCGCCTACGTACCCGAAACCACCCATATGCTGTGGCGTTGGATAGCAAACAAATATTGCGCTTTTGTCTCAAAAATCGTCATGGCATAGATGGTCGAAGTTTTGGAATTGGACTCATAGCAGATCAAAATCCACATGTATATGCTGATTCTCAATGGATTAAATTCTTGGGGCAAGATACTCTCTTCTATCATGGAGGCGAGGTGCTGGCAATCAAGATGAAGATCCCTGCATATTTCGTATATCAAAAACGATTGGGCAAGGGGCACTATATTTTGTGTTATGAGCCTCTATTTGATGGGGTCGAAAGTGTTGAACCCTACGAAATTACCCGTCGATATGTGGCAGCTTTGGAGCGCGCCATACGTCGTCAACCCGAAATTTGGTTGTGGTCGCACAAACGTTGGAAACATAAGCGAAAATGAGAAACTCGGCGGCGATAGTTATCCTCAATTGGAATGGCGAGGAGCATCTTCGGAGGTTCCTCCCTTCGGTGGTGGAGCATACTCCCGAGTGGGTCGATGTTGTGGTTGCCGACAATGGCTCCACGGATGGATCGTTGGCGATATTGGAGAGTGAATTTAAGAGTGTTAAGGTTGTTGCTTTGGGGCGGAACTATGGCTTTGCCGAGGGGTATAATCAAGCCTTGAGATTGATTGATTATCAATACTATATACTTCTAAACTCCGATGTAGAGGTGACCAAAGGTTGGTGTGAACCTCTCATCGAAGAGCTATCCCAAAACCCCGATGTGGGGGCTGTATCGCCCAAGATATTATCTGTCACAGAGCCCTCGAAGTTCGAATATGCAGGAGCCTCGGGAGGGTATATAGATATTTTGGGATACCCCTTTTGTCGAGGTCGCATAGTTAAACATATCGAGAGCGACGAGGGTCAATACAACGATGCGCGCGATCTTTTTTGGGTGAGTGGCGCAGCATTTGGATGTCGAGCCGAAATATTTAGACAAATGGGAGGGTTCGATGGAGATATGTTTGCCCACATGGAGGAGATCGACATGTGTTGGCGAATGCAACTTATGGGCTTCAGGGTTAGGGTATTACCCCAAAGTGTTGTCTATCATCTAGGGGGTGGAACCCTCACGGTAGACTCTCCGCGCAAAGTTTATCTCAACCATCGCAACAATTTGGCGATGTTGTATAAGTGTGCCCCCACATCGCAACGACTATTGGTTGCTGTGGTGCGCCCAATATTGGATTTTCTTACGGCTTTGAGCTATCTTGCAGGGGGTCGACCCCAAAATTTTTGGGCTCTATTCAAAGCCTATGGCACATTCATAAAGTGGCACCCTATGCTTAATCGCAAACGCAAAGAGTGGCGCACAAAAGCAACAACCGAATCACAACACATATACAAAGGCTCAATCATATTGCGCTATCTTTTAGGGCTTCGTCGATTTACAGATATATAGTCATTTTACAAGAGGCTGGACTGCCTTCGGCGAGCGGAGTGCTCTCCGCTGAGCTAATTATATAGCGTTTTGGGATACGAGCCTGTGGCTCTCAAAATAAGGAGGTCAATATTTTGGTTTCGAATAAATTCGACCAAAATATTGACCTCCTTATTTTATTAAACACCTTTGGTGTTTAATCCCAAATCGAGGGTAACCACGAGGTAACTTTGCTGTGAATACACGTTCACTCTTTCTGAATAATTTGTTAATTTCGGGGTTTACGATACGTGTAACTTCGGTGGGGTTCAAATGGCTGTGCCATTTGAAGAATTTTGAGGGTTAGAGGATTATCCAAATTTATTTGGTAATAATCCTCTAACCCTCAAAATTTTAGAGCTGAAAAGCTCTATCCCCCATCCGCAATATAAATTAGCTCAGCGGAGAGCACTCCGCCCGACGGAGTCAGACCAGCCTCTAACGAAACATATATTTCACAAATCAATATGAATAGACAAAAAAAGCGACCAACAATAAATTGTTGATCGCCAAACTTCGAGTTCCTCGAAACTTACTCAGCAGAGATACACTCTGTTGGGCAAACGCCAGCGCAAGCACCGCAATCGATACAAGCTGAAGCGTCGATAACATAAAGATCACCTGCAGAGATAGCCTCTACTGGACACTCGTCGATACAAGTACCACATGCGATACAAGCATCAGAAATTTTGTAAGCCATTTTCGTAAAATTTAAATGTGAATGTTTTCTGTTTAATTGAGTCGGGAGCCACCCAACCCAATGACAAATGTATAACTTTTATTTTATAAAATCAAATCCTGTGTAGGGAATTAACACTTCGGGGATACGAATACCATCCTCGGTTTGGTAATTTTCCAACAATGCCGCCACAATTCTAGGCAATGCTAATGATGAACCATTCAAAGTGTGTGCCAATTGTGTCTTTTTGTTGCTATCCTTATAACGCAACTTTAGGCGGTTAGCTTGGAACGACTCAAAATTCGACACCGACGATACCTCCAACCAACGTTGTTGAGCTGCTGAATATACCTCAAAATCATATGTCAAAGCTGATGTGAAGGACATATCGCCACCACAAAGGCGCAAAATACGATATGGCAAACCAAGCGATTTGATGATCGACTCCACGTGAGCTACCATTCCATCCAACGCTTCGTATGATTGCTCTGGCAGAGCAAGTTGCACGATTTCGACCTTGTCGAATTGGTGAAGGCGGTTAAGTCCGCGAACATCCTTACCGTATGATCCAGCCTCGCGTCTAAAACATGGAGTGTAGGCGGTAACCTTCACTGGGAACTCCTTGTGGTCGAGGATCACATCGCGAAAGATATTGGTCACTGGAACCTCTGCTGTAGGCACCAAATATAGATTATCTACGGTGCAGTGGTACATCTGCCCCTCCTTGTCGGGAAGTTGACCCGTACCGAAACCCGATGCTTCGTTCACGACGATTGGTGGCTCCACCTCCAAATATCCAGCTGCAGTGTTGCGATCCAAGAAAAAGTTGATAAGTGCGCGTTGCAATCTTGCGCCCTTGCCCTTATAGACAGGGAATCCAGCTCCTGTGAGCTTCACACCCAAATCGAAGTCGATGATGTCGTACTTCGAAGTTAACTCCCAGTGTGGAAGTGCATTGGTTGGGAGTGCCGACATATCGTCGCAACACTTCACCACCTCATTATCTTCGGCGTGCTTACCCTCGGGAACAATGTCTGCGGGGAAGTTAGGCAACAAAACGATTTGCGATTGGAGCTCGTCTGCAACCTCCTTAGCTTCAACGGATAGCTCCGCTGATTTTTGTTTGAGCTCAGCGACCTCTGCCTTTTTAGCCTCGGCATCATCTTTGAGACCCTTAGCCATAAGGGCTCCGATCTGCTTTGCTGCTTGGTTTTGAGCTGCTAGACAGCTATCTAATTCGGTTTGAATAGCTTTGCGGCGATCATCGAGGATCTCGATTTGATCTATTATTGGTGCGGCATCGACACCCTTTTTAGCCAAACGACTCTCGGCAAGTGCACGATCGTCACGTAGTTGTTTAAGCGTTAACATAGTTACATTTGAAATGTTTATAGAGGCAAAGGTATAAAAATAATTTTGTTTTATTGCAGATTTAGCTATTAATTAGGTGTGGAAAATATAGACATTTACCAATTTATAACTACCTTTGTGGTTAAAATCATAAACTATTGCACTATGGCTACCAACAAATATAGACTTCAGCTTGTTGACGACTCCGCAACTCGCAAAGCATTCTTAGATCTCCCCAAACGACTATACAAAGATAACAAACAGTGGGTGTGTCCGTTGGATGATACCATCAACCATATCTTCGACCCCAACTTCAATGTTTTGTTTAAGGGCGGAGATGCTCGTAGATGGTTGGTATATAATTCTGATCGCAAGGTAGTTGGACGTATCGCCGCATTCTATAATCGCGAAAAGGCTGCCATCGAGGAGCAACCAACTGGAGGTTGTGGATTCTTCGAATCAATTGATGACCAAGAGGTTGCCAATATGTTGTTCGACGCATCGCGCGAGTGGCTCACCGAGAGTGGGATGGAGGCGATGGATGGACCTATAAACTTCGGACAACGTGATTCGTGGTGGGGTGTTTTGGTGTCGGGATTTGAGTTTCAACCCCTCTTCGAGAATCCATATAACTTCCCATACTATCAAGCGTTTTTCGATAATTATGGTTTCAAGAATTATTATAACCAAAACACATACTTGTGGAAAGTGCAGGATGATGATGTGAACAATTGGGTGCACGAACGTGCCAAAAGATTGGAAAAGACACCAGGATATTCATACGGCACAATCGACATGAAGAATCTAGATCAAGCGACCGAAAATTTCCGCACCATATATAACAAGGCGTGGTCGTTGTTCTCGGGAGTGAAACCAATGACCGAGATCGAGGCTAAGGAGATGATGGCGATGATGAAACCTATCATCGACCCCGATATTATATTCTTCACCTACTTCAATGGCGAACCCATCGGATTCTTTATTATGGTGCCCGATTTGAACCGCATCATCGGTAAGTTCAATGGCAAATTTGGAATGTGGCAAAAGATCCAACTCATGTGGAACCTGAAGGTTACGCGCAGTTGCGACCGTATATTTGGAATTATATTCGCTGTGACCCCCGAATTTCAAGGCAAGGGCGTAGAGTCGGGAATGATGCAAGCGGTGCTCGATCAATATATCCGTACACCACGCAACCGCTACAAAACATTGGAGTTTGCGTGGATGGGCGATTTCAACCCTGTGATGAACCGCATGGTGGAGCACTATGTTGGGGCAACCAAACACAAAATTCACGTCACATATAGATACCTTTTCGACCGTACCAAGGAGTTTAAGAGATGTCCACGAATTGGTCTAAAACCAAAATCAGAAAGATAATATAGTAATAAAATATGCAAGACAAGATTCAAATTCACGATCTTCTATTCGAGAAGATGATCGACTCGACCGATATAGATGTCGCTGTGGCAAAGGTTGCCGAGCAGGTAAATAGCGATTATGCCCAAACGGAGCAACCACCTATCATGATGAGTATCCTCAATGGGTCGTTTATGTTTATGAGCGACCTATGCAAGAAGCTCACATTTTGCCCCGAAATATCATTCGTGAAGCTCAGCTCATATGTCGACACCGCAACTTCGGGGGTTATTAAGAACCTTATCGGAATCAACAAGGAGTTGGAGGGGCGCGATATTTTGATCGTCGAAGATATTGTCGATAGTGGCAATACGATAGTTCATATTGATGCACTTTTGAAATCTATGAACCCTCGAAGCGTAAGATATTGCACACTCTTCCTAAAGCCTGAGTGTTACAAAAAACATGTTCCGATAGATTATGTTGCGATGGAGATTGGAAGCGAATTTATAGTGGGTTATGGTCTAGATTACAACGAACTAGGTCGCAACCTACGCGATATATATGTCACACACAATGAGTAAGCTCACTGATTTGGAGTTGCTCGACGGCGGAGAGCTACTCCCTTTGGTCGAAGATTTTTACTCTATCCAAGGAGAAGGATTTCACACTGGCAAACCTGCATATTTCATCCGCCTAGGTGGATGCGATGTGGGGTGCCGTTGGTGCGACGCTAAAAACACTTGGAACCCGAAGTTATACCCCCCAGTCGAGATCTCGTCTATTGTGGAGCGTGCGACATCGTGCGCCGCTAAAGCGATTGTTATAACTGGAGGTGAGCCTCTTTTGTATCCCCTTACGCCACTTACCAATTCGCTTAAAAACAAGCAGTTAAAGATATTTTTAGAGACTTCGGGATCGCAACCTTTTAGTGGCTATTTCGATTGGGTGTGTCTATCTCCCAAGCGTCAACAACCGCCTCTTGAGGAGTCTTATTGGCATGCCGATGAGTTGAAGGTTATAATCGAGTCGAGCGAAGATTTCGAGTGGGCGGAGCAAAATCGTGCACGTGTAGGTGGGGAGTGTATGCTCTTTTTACAACCCGAATGGAGCGTTGCGGAGCGTATGATGCCCGAGATTGTGGAGTATGTCAAGAGTCATCCCGAATGGAATATCTCGATTCAGACACATAAATATATGCACATTCCATAATTTTATCTGCATACAACTGCATACAAAATCTCTTATTTTATGACTAAGGAGATATTCATACACCGCATAATTGTTAGCGCCACAGCCCTAGTAATGCTCTTTATGCTCTTTATCATTGGGCGTAATATGATCCATGCCATGTCGATTCGTGGCGATATTGCGGTGCTTGAGGATGAAGCGGAGTTCTATCAATCGCACATCACTGCCGATAGCACCCTGCTCGAAGATCTTAAGTATGACGATAAACTCGAAAAATATGCTCGTGAGCATTATAGACTTCAACGTCGTGGCGAAAGAGTCTTTATAATGGAGTGAAGTTCGTAATTTGGTGGGGTAGTTGCAAATCTTCGATTTGCCACCCTCCTGCGCACTTTTTTGCAAAAAGTGCTTTTTTAGGAGTGGAGGGCGAAAACATGTTGGGGCGAGTGAGGGGACTGCCCTTTTGCCGGGCGGGCAGTGCGTAGCTGCACGGGCTGGCGGAAACTTTGTTTCCTTGGTCAATAATAAAGGATAAAGAGCACCATCTCAAAACGAGATAATGCTCTTTACAAGGTTAGGTTAGTTTGGTTGATGAGTGAGACTCAAATTGTAATACAAAGGTAACAACTATTTTTTAAAAACCAAACTTTGAAGTAGATAATTTCATATGTAAAATGCAATATTTCATTATTAATGCCTCTTAGGTCGCGATAATTGGTAAGATTGCTCATGGAAAAACAACATCGGGATAGATACTCCCACCACCAAAGCCAACATCACAAATACCGCAGTAAGACCATTTTTGAATATATCTTCGATGAGTTGCGGATGAAAATCTGAGTCGCTTCGTATAAATTTTGTAAGAGACAAAAACATATTGTAAGCATACATTCCTGGAATCATCGGCAACAACGAAGGAAATGTAAATACCTCCGATGGACAACGTATAAGTTTGCCAAATGCGAAACTGAGCAGACCAATCAAAAAGGCGGCAAAAAATGTCGAAGTTGCCAAATCTAACCCTTGGGCATGTAACAAATAATATCTAAAAGAGTGTCCTATCGCCGACAACATCGCCGCAATAGCCACAGCTTTTTTGGGAGGATTCGAGATCACAGCAAATCCTGTAGCTGCAATAGCCGAAAAAAAGGCATCTGCCAAAAGATTTTGAAAAAGTGTCATAGTCATCTGTTGTAATTATTATAGTTTCTCGAATCCAAGCATCAACAACGAAATCATAAATCCAATAGTGATGCTTATAATAAGTATTGTGGCATTAACAAATCGAGCTATACCCACCAATATATGCCCCTCCATAAGATCCATTATCGAGTTGATGAGGGGCACTCCAGGGATCAAGAATAGAACACTCGTAGCGAGCGCAATTTCGGGCGTTGTGCCCCAACCATGGTATATCCCCAACCCTGCAATAAGAGAGGATATAAACGACGCTGTGACAAACACCACGCTATGGTTCATATGGCGGTTCATCATCTCCTGCCTCACAAAGAATGCAATGAGAGTCGATGTGAATACCATCCCCATGCCGATGAAGTCTCCGCCAAAGAGTCTGCAAAACGAGGCGTTGGCACACGCAACAAGCAGAAGAACTACCCATCGCGATAGTCGTTTGTGGGCTATAATCTCTTCATACTGCTCGCGAGCTTGGGTGGGGGATAGCTCCAAATCGAGGGTGTCCCAACTCAGGGCGCTCAGCTCCGACACCATTCTAAAGTTTAGAGCCATTTGTTTGTTGGGTTGCACGAGGGTCACCGATTCGTGTGTTGTGCGGTCGCGCACCATCACGGTCATTGTTTTGTGGAAGATTGTGAAGTGAACTTCGTAACCGAACGAAAGAGCCATTCGGTTTGTGTTGTGTACAATCCTTGCTGTGTGGGCACCAGCGCCCATTAGGCTAGTTGCCACTTCGAGTAGGAGTTCGGCTACTTCGACTAGCTCATCATTGTGGATAGATGTGTTCATTGTGGCAATGATTTTAAAAAAAATTACATATTCTAAAGCATGGTGGCAAATGTATATATAATTATTGAGAATAAATATAGAGAGTCAAATTATTTTTTAATCCCCTCGAAATGGTATTTATTTAACTAAAATTGAAAATATAATGAAGTTACAACAAAAAAAATGGCATATCATTTGGTCGTTATGGATAGTTTCGTTATTTTTGCGGAAGTTATAAGATAAAAAAGTTTTTTAACAAATAATTCAAAACTATGTCAAAGATCAAAATTGGTATCAACGGTTTCGGACGTATCGGCCGTTTGGTATTCCGTGCAGCTTGCACAAACCCAAATGTTGAGGTTGTAGGAATCAACGACCTTATCTCTGTAGAGTACATGGCTTACATGCTTAAGTATGATTCAGTACACGGAAAATTCGAGGGTACTGTAGACTTCAACGAGACTTCTCTTATCGTTAACGGTAACGCTATCCGCGTAACAGCTGAGCGCAACCCAGCAGACCTTAAGTGGGATGCAGTAGGTGCTGAGTATGTTGTAGAGTCAACAGGTTTGTTCCTTACTGAGGATAAGGCTCAAATGCACATCGAGGCTGGTGCAAAGTACGTAGTTATGTCAGCTCCATCTAAGGATGCTACTCCAATGTTCGTTTGTGGTGTTAACACTGACACTTACGCTGGTCAAACTATCGTTTCTAACGCATCTTGTACTACAAACTGTCTTGCTCCAGTAGCTAAGGTTCTTAACGACAAGTTCGGTATCGTTGAGGGTCTTATGACAACAGTTCACGCTACAACTGCAACTCAAAAGACTGTTGATGGTCCATCTATGAAGGACTGGAGAGGTGGTCGTGCTGCAGGTGGCAACATCATCCCATCTTCTACAGGTGCTGCTAAGGCTGTAGGTGTAGTTATCCCAGAGTTGAAGGGTAAGCTTACAGGTATGGCTTTCCGTGTTCCTACTTTGGACGTTTCTGTAGTAGATCTTACAGTTCGTTTGGAGAAGGGTGCTTCTTACGCTGAGATCAAGGAGGCTATCAAGGCTGCTTCTGAGAACGAGATGGCTGGTATCTTGGGTTACACTGAGGATGCAGTAGTTTCTACAGACTTCACAGGTGATGCTCGTACATCTATCTTCGATGCTGATGCAGGTATCGCTCTTAACGACAACTTCGTTAAGGTTGTTTCTTGGTATGATAACGAGTGGGGTTACTCAAACAAGGTTATCATGTTGATCGAGAAGATGAAGGCATTCAACAACTAATCAACTCACCTGAGAGTTTATTTTAAGGCGTCCTGCTCCTTTTTGGAGTGGGACGCTTGTTTTTTGTGTGGTTGGGTGGTGATTATGGTGCTGGAGATATTGATTTAATTAGTTGACTATCAATATATTAAATGATTGTTATTTCATATTTAAGCGTTTGGTATGGCGTTATTATTTCACCTCTTAGATCTAGGTACGATCAAAAGCCAAATAAACCCCTTAAAAAGATGCGAAGCATCTAAGCCCGTGCGGCTCGCACCGCCCGCCTGGCGCTAAGGCAGTCCCCTCACTTCGCCCTCCACTCCTAAAAAAAGTACTTTTGCTTTAGCTAAAGTGCGCGGAGGGCGGCAACTCGAAGAGTTGCAATTTAGCGACACTGACCTATATATCTTAGATTGCAAATCTGACGATTTGCCGCCCTCCGCGCACTTTAGCTAAAGCAAAAGTGCTTTTTTTAGGAGTGGAGGGCGAAGTGAGGGGACTGCCTTAGCGCCAGGCGGGCGGTGCGAGCCGCACGGGCTTAGATGCTTCGCATCTTTTTTTGGTGGGGTGGGGTAGGGTAGGGGTGTTCCTGTTTTTTTGTTCCACGTGGAACATTTACAAACCCAAACACTTCTCAATAGTCTCACGAATATCATCAATATTAAGGTGCGTATATATCTCCGTAGTGATAATATTCTCATGCCCCAACATCTCCTGAACCTGTCGGATACTAGCCCCACCACGCAAAAGATGAGTAGCAAATGAGTGGCGAAAAGTGTGCGGACTGACACTCTTATTGATCCCTGCAAGTAGGGTAGCTTGCTTAATTATGGTGAATATCATAACTCGCGTGAGAGGCTTTCCTCGATTATTTAGAAACAAAACTTCCTCATTTATACTTGCCGATTTGCGCACTTCGAGATACTCTTCGACCTTGATTCGAGCCTCGTCACTCAAAGGGACAAGACGCTCCTTATCCCCCTTACCATGGATCCGAAGGTAGTTTTCGCCAAAGAAAAGATCACACATCCGAAGTGCCGTAAGCTCACTAACGCGTAATCCACACGAATACAAAACCTCCAAAATGGCGCGATCCCTAACCCCCTTGGGCGAATCGGGTGCGATGATATTTATAATGGCATCAACCTCCTCTATAGATAGAATATCGGGCAGAGTTCTATTGCACTTTGGAGCGGTGATAAACTCCGCAGGGGAGCTCTCGATGATCTCCGAAAGTTGTAAATAACCAAAAAAACGCCTTATGGAGCTGAGGCTTCGAGCTTGCGTTGTCGCCTGTTTACCATCGTCAAAAATGGTCGATAGAAACTGCTCGATCATCTCGCGAGAGACAAGACGAGGGGGTATATCATAGTTTTTCATGATGAATTTCGAGAACTCATCAAGGTCGTGCATATAGGATAGAATCGTATTGTTGCTAAGCGATCTCTCTGTTTTTATGTAGATGCGAAATTTACGTAACATTTCCGCCCAACGCTTCTTATTATCTGCCATAGTTTTGTATCTTTGTCAATGCAAATGAGTGAATAATTAGATACAAATGTACAAATAAATTTAGATAAAATATGGATTATGTAGAGTTAAATATCCCCGTTGAATCGGTGGAGATGGGCGAGATCTTGACCGCCGAATTGGCGGAGTTTCCGTTCGAAAGTTTTCAAACGGAAGGGGGATATTTGAAGGCATACATCCCCCAAGATCGTCTGTCGGATTGCATGGGCGAAGTTAACGATGTGGTCAAAGGATATGGAATCGAGGGGTTCCGATATATCTCTATCGAGACCCAAAATTGGAATGCCGAGTGGGAGAGTAACTTTGAATGCGTAGAGGTCGGAGGAGACAAACTATTGATTCGCGCTCCATTTCACGATGCAGATCCACGCTTCGGAATGGAGGTCGTCATCATGCCAAAGATGTCATTCGGAACAGGACACCACGCCACAACACACCTCATGGCAGAGTCTATTATCGACCTGGGAGTCGATGGAATGGAGGGGCTCGATATGGGATCAGGCACTGGAGTTTTGGCAATTGTGGCGGCGAAATGTGGAGCAAGTAGGGTAGATGCAATCGACATCGACGAATGGGCATTTGAGAATTGCTGCGAGAACTGCGAGGTTAATGGAGTGGCAGATCGCATAACCCCAAAACTAGGCAACGCATCTTTAATCACTGAGAATAGCTACGATTTTATCTGTGCAAATATCAATCGCAACATCTTGCTAGCCGATATGCCCACATATCGCAAAGCGCTAAAGAGTGGGGGAGTGTTGCTCATAAGTGGATTCTTGGAGGCAGATATAGAGATCCTAACATCGCGAGCTACGGAGCTAGGAATGTCAGCTGAGGGCGAAAAGGTGCGCGACGGATGGGTAGTTCTAAAGTTTAAAGCCTAATTTTAAAGCCAAATAACGACAGATAGATAGTGCGAAACTACAAAGGGCGAGGCATAGTTCTAAACTCGCTCAAATATGGCGATTCATCGCTCGTTGTCCACCTCCTAACCGATGTGTGCGGAAGACAAAGCTACATGGTGCAGGGGGTGAATAGTAGGCGTGGAAGGGGCTCCAAGATGGCGCTCTTTCAGCCACTCTTTGCCCTGGAGTTTGAGGGGTCATCATCTCCGCGTGGCGAGATGCACAGATTCAAGGAGGTGCAAAGTGGGGTGTTGCTATCGCGTACACCATACGATGTGAGACGCTCTACGATGGCTCTGTTTATTGCGGAGGTGTTGTATCGCTTGGTCAAGGAGAGCGAACCCAACCCCGAGCTATTCGACTATGCGTGGGGGTCGCTAATCGCGCTAGATACCATCGACGAAGGTGTGGCAAATTTTCACCTATGGTTCTTGGCAAACCTCAGCCGTTTGTTGGGTTTCTACCCCAATGGCGAGTGGAGCAAAGGGGCGTGGATAGATATTGTGGAGGGTAGCTATACTATTACAAAACCATCGCATACAATCATCCTATCTCCCGACGAGGCGGAGCTGATGAGGGATTTCACGGAGTGCGACGTACGCCACTTGGGCGAAATAGGTCTTAATAGGGTGCAACGCGTCGAGTTCCTTGGGGCTCTGCTCAGATACTATAGTTATCACCTAGATGCCATAAAATCGGTGCAATCTATAGACATTTTAAAAGAGGTATTTTAGAAAAATTATTTTTGATGTGTTAATGGTTGTAATATATCTGTTTTTTTAAAATATTTTTATAACTTTGCATCATACGATATAGAGTTGTATTTTTAGATATAGAATTACTTTTTAATCAAAAACAATAAAATTATGTTCGCAATTGATTCTTATGATTTCGCAGGTAAGCGCGCTATTATTCGCGTAGATTTCAATGTGCCTTTGAAGGGCGAGGGTGTCGTATCAGACGATACTCGTATCCGTGCTGCAATCCCAACTATCAAGAAGGTGTTGGAGAAGGGTGGCTCTGTAATCCTTATGTCACACATGGGTCGTCCAAAGAAGAACAACGATATGAAGTTCACTTTGGAGCAAATCATCCCAGCTATCGAGGCTCGCTTGGGCGAGAAGGTGATGTTCGCAGGTGACTGCATCGGCGAGAAGGCTGCTACAATGGCTAAGGAGCTTAAGGCAGGTGAGGTTATGTTGCTTGAGAATCTTCGCTTCTATGGCGAGGAGGAGGGTAAGCCACGTGGACTTGCTGCTGAGGCTACAGACGAAGAGAAGGCTGAGGCTAAGAAGGCTATCAAAGCTTCACAAAAGGAGTTCGTAAAGACTTTGGCTTCATATGCTGATTGCTATGTTAACGACGCATTCGGAACAGCTCACCGCGCACACGCATCGACAGCTCTTATCGCGGAGTACTTCCCAACAGACAAGATGTTCGGTTACGTTATGGAGAATGAGCTTAAGGCTATCGACTCTGTAATGGAGGCTCCGCAACACCCATTCACCGCTATCGTAGGTGGAGCGAAGGTATCGTCGAAGATCACAATCATCGAGAAGTTGATGGATAAGGTAGATAAGATCATCATCGGTGGTGGTATGACATTTACTTTCGAGGCTGCTAAGGGTGGTAAGATCGGTAGCTCACTTTGCGAGCCAGATATGTTCCAAGTGGCACTTGACATCATCAAGAAGGCTGAGGAGAAGGGCGTAGAGCTAGTTCTTTCGTCGGATACTTTGGCTGCAGATAAGTTCGATGCTGAGGCTAACGCACAAGTGGTTCCAGGTAATGACGTTCCAGAGGGATGGTTGGGTCTTGACCTAGGTCCTAAGGGAATCGAGGAGTATGTAAAGGTAGTTTTGGAGAGCAAGACAATCCTTTGGAATGGTCCTGTTGGAGTATTCGAGTTCGAGAAGTTCGCAACTGGATCTAAGGCTGTAGCAGAGGCTATCGCAGAGGCTACATCTAAGGGTGCTTACTCGCTTATCGGTGGTGGTGACTCGGTTGCTTGTATCAACAAGTTGGGTCTTGCTAGCCAAGTATCTTATGTATCTACAGGTGGTGGTGCACTACTTGAGTACATGGAGGGTAAGGTATTGCCAGGAGTAGCTGCAATTCGCTCATAAGCTATATTTAGCATTTAGCGAATTTAACAGAATATAACTAAAAAGGAAGGGGAGGGATCAATTAGATTCCTCCTCTTCCTTTTTAGTTATTACATTATAGATCTATAGCAAAGACTGATCTGCGCCTATCCAAAGCCTATCCACCCTAACCATGACAAGGCTCGACATGAATACTCACAAGCGTCCCCTCGCCGTAACATTCGAGCAGTAGGGATTCGATTTGATCCGTCAGCGCATGTGCTTTACTGACGCTCATGGAGCCATCTATGTGAATATTTACCTCTATAGATATGTTGCTTCCTATACGACGTGTACGTAGATTATGAGCCACGACAACTTGAGGATCAGCAGTTATAATTGCTAATATTTCGTGTTCGACACCCTCGGGAAGTGATTTTTCGAGTAACTCATCGACCCCTACACGGCATAAATCGTACGCCACATGTAGAATCATCACCGCCACTATCACCGCAGCAATAGGGTCGGCAATACGCCATGCGTCACCCAAAAAATAGGCACACCCAATACCTATGAGCGTACCCACCGACGATAGAGCATCGGTGCGATGGTGCCACGCATTGGCAATCACAATCGGTGAGTTGACCCTCTCGCCAACCCCCTTAGTGTACCAATACAAACACTCCTTGGCGATTATCGACACCCCAGCAACTATGAGTGTAGCAACTCCAGGGCGAGGAATTAGCTCTCCATGATATATAGATATTATCTTCGAAATCCCCTCTATGGCGATTCCTGCACCCACAATTGCCAATACCAATCCGATGATAACCGAAGCTAAGGTTTCATATTTGCCATGTCCATAATTATGGTCGGCATCTTGTGGCTTTGCGGCGATTCCCACCATCAACATCACCACCGCATCTGTGGCAAAATCCGATGTCGAATGGATCGCATCGGCTATCATAGCGGAGCTTCGACCCACCACTCCAGCGATGAGTTTTATGATGCTCAATAAAAGATTTACCACGAAACCGATGATGGTTACGTGGTAAATTTCGCGTTTACGTGCCTCGATTTTTGTCGGCATATATTGTCGTATATATTAGTAACTTCTTGCAAATAACACCCTCTTTGTCGATGGCTTACCTGTAAATATACAAGCGCCCTCCTCATCTACGGCATCTACAGGGATACAACGAATTGTAGCCTTTGTAGCATCCTTGATCGCCACCTCTGTTTCGGGGGTTCCATCCCAGTGTGCCGATATGAATCCACCCTTCGAGTCGAGCAATTCAACGAACTCTTCCCATGTGTCTGCCTTTGTAATCATCGAGTTACGATAATCAAGCGACTTTTGGAAGATGTTTGATTGGATCTCATCCATAAGCGCTACGATACGCTCCGTAAGCCCCTCCATCTCGACAGTCTCCTTGGTGAGAGTATCGCGACGAGCAAGCTCAATAGTGCCATTTTTAAGGTCTCTTGGGCCCAACGCCAAACGCACTGGCACACCCTTAAGCTCCCACTCTGCAAATTTGAATCCACTACGGATATTGTCGCGATCATCAACCTTCACGGTGAGTCCTGCTGCACGAAGAGGCGCTGCAATAGCCTCCATCTTTTCGCGCATGATATTTAGTTGCTCCTCACCCTTGTAGATAGGAACCAACACAACATGGATTGGTGCCAATTTTGGAGGCAAAACAAGTCCATTATTATCTGAGTGAGCCATGATAAGTGCACCCATCAAACGAGTCGATACGCCCCATGATGTCGCCCATACATACTCCTGCTTACCCTCCTTATTGGTAAACTGCACATCGAATGCCTTAGCGAAGTTTTGAGCCAAGAAGTGCGAAGTTCCACTCTGTAGAGCCTTGCCATCTTGCATCAACGCCTCGATAGTTAATGTATCTTCGGCACCTGCAAATCTCTCGTTTGGCGATTTGTGACCCACGATTACTGGTACTGCCATATGCTCTTGGGCGAACTTCTCATACACGTGGATCATCTTGTGAGTCTCCTCGATAGCCTCCTCGCGAGTGGCATGTGCGGTGTGACCCTCTTGCCACAAGAACTCTGCTGTGCGGAGGAATAGGCGTGTGCGCATCTCCCATCTCACGACATTTGCCCATTGATTACAAAGGATCGGAAGGTCGCGGTATGATTGGATCCACCCTTTGTAGGTGTTCCAAATGATAGTCTCCGATGTTGGACGAACGATAAGCTCCTCCTCCAACTTTGCATCTGGATCGACCACAACACCCTTACCATCTGGATCATTTTTCAAGCGATAGTGAGTCACCACGGCGCACTCCTTCGCAAATCCCTCGACGTGGTTTGCCTCCTTCGAGAAGAATGATTTGGGGATAAAGAGGGGGAAATATGCGTTTTGATGCCCTGTCTCCTTAAACATTTTGTCTAGCGCAGCTTGCATCTTTTCCCAAATTGCATAGCCATATGGTTTGATAACCATACATCCGCGAACGGCTGAATTTTCGGCAAGTCCTGCCTTGATTACCAATTCGTTATACCATTGAGAGTAGTTATCTTCGACCTTTGTGAGGTCTTTAAGTTCGATTGCCATTTTTTTTACATTTATTATATAGGGTACAAAATTAGCAATTTTATCTGAAATTTTGGAATTAACTCCCAAATATTTATTACATTTGTCGTGACTTACATACAGTGATGGTAGGAGAACCTGCCAATTTATTAGGTACAGGCATATTTAATGCTTGTATCGTACTCTATACGGTAGCTTCGCCTCCCGTGTAGAGTATTAATGTGCCTACTGCCATCGCTGGTGTAAGTCAACGGGTCGGGTGGAGTTACCTCTTTTCTTTGCCCTCCGTTGAACATCAAACAACATTAATATGGAGGCAACAGTAAAATTCAATATCATAGATGCGCAAGAGTCCGACTGGACGCTTGGGGCGTATGCTAATGGCAAAATCCGAAACCTCAGAAATGAGGATCTAATAAATTTGATTAGCGACATAGCGCGTGAAGCTATCGTCGACAATGGAGTCTATCACGACTTGGATGACATCGAGATGGCAGTAAAAGATGTGTTGCCTGCAATTTCTATAATCATACTGAATCCTGAATTTTCCCACATCAAAAACGATTATGATATGTTGGTCGAAATGGTAACTTATTTAACCATTCGATTAGCCTAAGTTGTGTTTTTTTCAATAAAATTTGATTTTTGATTTGCATATCTAAAATAATATTCATATGTTTGTGATCGTAAAAAATAAAATAGATTTTTAGATGGCAACAACTGCACGATATTTCTTCTTCTTTTTTAGCTACTTCTTTTATTACCGAAAGAGGGCGGGAGAGCGTGTGCAAGTAGTTATGTCATAATAAATACGAAACATAGTGAATCCCGCCTTGATAGGTGGGATTTTTTGTTACTAAACAATTTGTTACTAAACAACAAACATTAATGATTAAACAGATTACCATACAAGGTGTTGCAGGGTGCTTCCACGAACAAGCAGTCAAGGAGTTCTTCGCGCGCGAACAGATCCAAACAGTTGAATGCAAGTCGTTTGCACAGATGTTCGAGATGATGTCGCACGACAGAGCATTGCTTGGAATGATGGCAATAGAAAATACAATTGCTGGATCTCTGCTCCAAAATCATGATCTATTGCAATCGAGCGACCTACGTATTATTGGCGAACATAAGCTCCATATTTCGCACTGCGTGGTAGCTTTGGAGGGCGAGACTTTGGCAGACATCCGCGAGGTACACTCACACCCAATAGCACTTATGCAGTGTCAAAAATGGTTGGGCGAGCGCCCTTCGATAAAGGTTGTCGAGGGTGGCGACACCGCAGGGTGTGCCAAAGAGATTGCCGATGGGAAGATCAGAGGACGCGCGGCGATATGTAGCCGTCACGCGGCGGAGTTGTATGGGCTCAATATCTTGGCAGAGGCTGTCGAAACCAACAAACGCAACTTCACGAGATTCTTGGCTCTGGCAGATCGAAGCATTGCCGAGAAGATGGTCGACGAAGATAAGATCGACAAAGCGTCGTTGGCATTCTCGTTGCCTCACTCTTCGGGTTCGTTGTCTAAGGTGTTGACTATATTGTCGTTTTACGATCTCAACCTCTCCAAAATCCAATCGCTTCCCATCGTGGGGCGTGAGTGGGAGTATCTATTTTATATTAACCTCTCATTCGATAGTCGAGTGAGATTTCACCAAGGTTTAGAGGCTATTAGACCTCTTACAAATGATTTAAAAATTTTAGGCGAGTATGTCCAATGTTCAAACCCTTTGTAGTTTTCGCCCCGCTCAGCGCATTGAGCAGGTGAGTGAATACTACTTTTCGAAGAAATTACGTGAGATTGCAGCGCTAAATGCCAGTGGAAAGGATATTATATCTTTGGGAGTTGGCGGGCCCGATCGCCCACCACACGAGAGCATTATCGAGCGATTGTGCTCAGAGAGCCGTGTGTCGAGCAACCACTCATACCAATCCTATGTCGGAATCCCCGAACTTAGGGAGTCGATGTCGACATGGTATCAAAGGATCTATGGAGCGAAGTTTTCGCCCACGACCGAGATCCTACCTCTCATCGGATCAAAGGAGGGAATCATGCACATCACAATGGCGTTTATCAACCCTGGAGATGGCGTTTTGGTACCTAACCCTGGATACCCGACCTATTCGTCGGTGAGTAAGCTAGCACAAGCGGAGCTATATAATTATGATTTGAAACCCGAGAATGATTGGTTGCCCGACTTCGAGGAGCTCGAAAAGCTACCCCTCGACAAGATCAAACTCATGTGGGTCAACTATCCAAATATGCCCACGGGGCGCAATGGTTCGATTGAACTATACGAAAAGTTGATCGCCTTCGGACGCAAACACTCAATCGTGATAGTCAACGACAACCCATATTCGCGAATTTTGAACCCTACGCCAATGAGCATTATGCAGGTCGAAGGGGCACGAGAGTGTTGTATAGAGCTAAATTCTTTGAGCAAAAGTCATAATATGGCGGGATGGAGAGTTGGAATGTTGGTAACAAATGCTACCTTTGTAGAGTGGATACTTCGCGTCAAGAGTAATGTCGATTCGGGAATGTTCCGTCCGCTACAATTGGCAGCAGCCCATGCGGTGACACTCCCCCAAGAGTGGAACGATGAGCTTAATGTGGAGTATGCTGCAAGACGAGTTATCGCCGCAGAGATTATGGCGGAGATAGGTTGCTCGTTCGACCCAAAGCAGGTGGGATTGTTCCTGTGGGGAAGGGTCGCGGATGATGCTCAAAGTGGCGAGGCGGTATGCGATGATTTGTTGGATAATGCACGAGTTTTTATAACTCCAGGATTTATATTCGGAGATCAAGGAACCCGATATGTGCGTATTTCGCTATGCGCAACACAAGCTAAGATGCGCGAGGCGTTGGAGAGAATTAGAGAAGCAAAAAATAAAAATTAACAATTTAAAATATAATACAATGAAGGATCTAAATCCAATTTTATTCCCCGAATTAGAGGCAACACGCCCACTAATCATCTCGGGACCATGTAGCGCCGAGACTGAGGGTCAAGTGCTTAGTACAGCAAAAGAGCTATCGGCACAAGGTGTCAAGATCTTCCGTGCAGGAATCTGGAAACCACGTACCAAACCAGGAGGTTTCGAGGGTATCGGCAAAGAGGGTCTCTCGTGGATGCGTCGCGTGAAGATGGAGACAGGAATGTTGACCGCAACCGAAGTTGCTACAGCAGAGCACGTATATCAAGCACTTAAGGCTGGTATAGATTTGTTGTGGGTCGGAGCTCGTACTACAGCAAATCCATTTGCGGTGCAAGAGGTGGCAGATGCTCTTCGCGGAGTAGATGTTCCTGTATTGGTTAAGAACCCAGTGAGTCCAGATTTGGAGCTTTGGATCGGTGGTTTAGAGCGTATCTACAACGCTGGAATCCGTCGTTTGGGTGCTATTCACCGCGGTTTCTCGGTTTACGACAAGACTATATATCGCAACGTGCCACAATGGGCTATTCCGATTGAGTTCCGTCGTCGCTTGCCTGAGGTACCTATCATCTGCGACCCTAGCCACATTGGCGGAAAGCGTGATCTTATTAAGCCTATCAGCCAACAAGCTATGGATCTTGGATTCAGCGGACTTATGGTGGAGTGTCACTGCAACCCAGATGAGGCGTGGAGCGACGCATCGCAACAACTTACCCCTGCGGCATTGAAGGAGATGTTGAGCACACTTATTATTCGCGAGGCAGCGATTTCGACTGAGGATCTTACAGCCCTTCGCGAGCAAATCGACACTCTCGACAACCAAATGTTGGAGCTTTTGGCTAAGCGCATGCGTGTGTCGAAGGAGATTGGGATGTACAAGAAGGAGCATAATATGCCAGTGTTGCAAGCTACACGCTACGAGAAGCTTATCGCTAGTCGCGCAGGAGACGCAAACCTTATGAGCATGAACGAGGATTTCATCCGCAAGATTCTTCGCGCTATCCACGAGGAGTCGGTACAACAACAAATTGAGATTTTGAATCAGTAGAGTAGATAGAATCTGCAACAAAGCTAAATAGGCAGGAGCGTTCAAAGCGTTCAAAAAGAGAAATAACAGTGATTACTTAAAGTATATTTACTTTAAAATAATCACTGTTATTTCTCTTTTTGTCGGTTATGATATTACTTACGCAACACCTCGATATAGAATGCTCCGCATATAGGTTCGCCCTTTTTGTCTTGGAAGATACCTTCGATTGTTGTTGCTCCCTTCTCTAGCTGGAGGTCGAATGTAGCCACAGTGTCGCTCGCCTTGGTATTGATGGTTTTGGTGTAATCACCAACTATCAACTGTGCCTTTGCGATTGGCTTAGCTGCCAACGATGGATCTACAGGATCCATATATATATTGTCGCTTGGACGGATTAGCGCTGGATCGTAACCGCAAAGTGCTATGTTTGAATCAAGTTGCCATCTGCTCATCTTGATTTGATACTCTCCCGCTTGGTCGACATAAATATTGTGATAACCACGCTCCTTACCAGCATACAAACGATTCATATTGTCGCAATATCCTCCATTCCAATCATTAGCAGTAAGCTCTATAGGGTTCGAAACGTCGGATCCAACAATCACCACACGCTCCTTTTTGTACATCTCCTCCGCCTCGGCATACCATGCGTCGTAGTGCGCATTCATCGCCGCCACAACATCGGGGTGTTGATCGGCGATGTTATTGTCTTGATGTGGATCTTTGCTCACGTCGAACAGCTTGCCTGGGGCTGTGAGTCTCCATTTGTCCCACATAACAACTGCATTGTCCCACTTTCCATCCTTAAGTTTGTAGCGATAGTGCACCACAGACATACGATCATCTAACTTCGCCTTAGAATCGGTAAGTATAGATTTAAGACTCACACCATCCACATCGGGAGCAACTCCACCATTGAGGTTACACATGTCGACAAGCGTAGGCAAAAGATCTTGAATAACAGTCAATTGATCGACATCTTGACCATGCAACAAACCTCCGTCGCCCCAACGAATAAAACATGGCACGCGGTGTCCACCCTCGAAAACGCTACATTTTTGCCCCTTCATACCGCTGTTGTATAGCTTCATGGCAAGGGTATTTTGGGTTCCATTGTCGGATGTGTAGATCACGATTGTGTTCTCCTTCATTCCATTCTCGATGAGGAACTTATCCAACTTCGCCATATTTTCGTCTAAGTTGGCGATCATACCAAAGAAGTTAGCTGGCACCTTTTTGCCATCCCACTCACCAATCTCATTGTAGGGTGCAGAGTACTCCTCGGCAACATACTCTGGGGCGTGAGGGGTGTTAGATGCAATATATGTAAATGATGGTTTTCCTTGGTCGTGACACTCCTTGATCCACGCCATCGCCTCGTCGAAGATCACATCTGCCGAATATCCGCTCTTTTGAACTATCTCATCGTTGAGTCGAAGTTTAGGATCAAAGTAGCTATTGTGGAAAAAGTCGGGCAGCGACGATATTCCCCATCCAGGAAGGTGCAACGACACCTCAAATCCACGATCATGCGGACGATATGGATAACTATCACCCATATGCCACTTACCGAAGTGTCCTGTTGCGTAACCAGCCTCCTTGAAGAACTGAGGCATCATCGGCAGATCAATATCGGGCATCGAGCGACCTTCGCATACGGCAGTACATCCATTGCGCATAGCATCTACACCTGTCATAAGTTGACCTCTGGTGGGCGAAGACATAGGTGCGACGTGGAAATCTGTAAGGCGCACACACTCGCTGTGGAATTTATCCAAATGGGGGGTTTTAATCACAGGGTTTCCGTGCACCGAGAAATCGCCATATCCTTGGTCGTCGGCAAGAATCACAATAACATTTGGCGCTTGAGGTGTTGAACCCGCTTCGCCACATGCTGTTAGCGATGCTGTCATCGCCACGGCAGGGGTTATAATTAATAGATTTTTCATTATATATTAGGTTTTTAGTTGAAACAAAGGTATCAAAAAAAATCCAAAAATCTGTTTAAAATTATGTGTATATTTACGAAATAGAGTGTTATGCTCAAATTTCGACTCGATAATGTTTTGTAAATTCTTGAAAATATATTAGTTTTGTGGGTCAATCTGAAATTACAGAGGAGTGATAATGCTTATTTAAATAATTCTAAGTATGTCATTGCGGACTTGATCCGCAATCTCATAATAGACTTATTTTGATGAGATTGCGGATCAAGTCCGCAATGACACGCGGGAACTATTTCTTGAATTTTGGCATATTTACTACACTACACTGGAAATTTAAACTGATCCGTTTTGTGTAAAGAGACGATGAAACTAATTTGGGTAACAAAGGTAAAGTATGTCGAGGGTTATAAAATTGCTCTCACATTTAACGACGGAGTGAAAAAGGTTGTAGATCTATCGCATCGTCTACATGGCTCTATGTTTGAACCACTCAAAGATGTAGAGCGATTTAAAAAATTTAGACTAAATAGCTGGACTATAGAGTGGGACGGAGATCTGGATCTTGCCCCAGAATATCTATATTCATTGTAATAAACCATAAACTAAACCTTAAAATGAAAAAAAACCTATTTCTATCACTATTTTTATTATATGTATTAACTCTTAATGCGCAAACAACGTCGTTTGCTGGGTGGAATACTATCACTTTATCATATGATGTTCCCAAAATAAAGGTGGAGGGTGTAGGTTCAGAAACATTTGATTATGGATTATCTTTGGATTACGCACGAGCCGTAAGTATAGCTAATACGGCACCTCTTTTTGTCGAAGGTGGTGTAGGGTTATCTTATTTTACTGAGGAGTCTATAGATTCGTATTCGGCTACGGATATAACAGGTAGTGATACATACCTTGATTATGAGGTAGCAGTTTCTGTGAAAACATCTTTTGTTTCAATGAATATTCCAGTTAAATTTGCATATGAATTTAAGTTAAATGATGAGTTTTCTTTAATTCCTTATGCTGGTTTGTATGCTAAAATTTATATGCTTGGTCAGATTGACATGGAGTTTGATGGTGAAAAACAGAGTGTAAATTTATTTAGCGATAATGATATGGGTCTATTAGAAGCAGAAACAGCCAAACGCTTTAACTATGGTTATTTATGTGGCGCAAAATTAAAAATTAATCACTTTTTAATGGGTGTTGGATATAGTTGTGATATGTCAGAAATATTTAATAACACAAAAATGAAAAGTGTAAATATTTATCTAGGTTGTATTTTCTAAATTGGTATGTATGAGTTTGCAAACAGAGTAAATTTGATTACAAAATAGAGCTATATATTAAAAATTATTTATAACTTTGTGGGCGATGTGGGTTTAAGAGCCCCGTAGAAAAGTTTATTTTTCAAACAAAACATAAAAAACAAAACAATGAGAAAGAAAATCGTTGCAGGAAACTGGAAGATGAACACCACTCCAGCTGAGGGTGTAGAGCTAGCTAAGGGTGTAGTAGCTAAGGCAAGTGAGGTATGCGAGTGCGTGAGCTTTATCGTATGTCCTCCATTCACTCACCTTGCAGGTGTTGTCGAGACTCTTAAGGGTAGCCGTGTGGCTGTAGGTGCACAAAACTGTGCTGCTGAGGTTAAGGGTGCTTACACTGGCGAGGTGTCAGCTACTATGTTGGCTTCAATGGGTGTTGAGTATGTGATCCTTGGTCACTCTGAGCGTCGTGAGTATTATGGAGAGACTTCAGCTACTTTGAACGCTAAGATGACTCAAGTTTACGCTAATGGTCTCGTACCAGTTTATTGCGTAGGTGAGGTTAAGGAGGAGCGCGAGAATGGCACTTACTTCGACGTTGTGAAGGCTCAAATCGAGGAGGTTGTATTTAACCTTACTGAGGAGCAATTCGCATCGCTTGTTATCGCATATGAGCCAGTTTGGGCTATCGGTACAGGTCTTACTGCATCGGCTGAGCAAGCTGAGGAGATCCACGCTTACATCCGCGAGGTGTTGGCATCTAAGTTTGGTGCTGCTGCTGAGTCAACAGCTATCCTTTATGGTGGTTCATGTAAGCCATCTAACGCTGAGGAGATCTTCGCTAAGGCTAATGTTGATGGTGGTTTGATCGGTGGCGCTGCATTGGTAGCTGAGGATTTCATCGGTATTGGTAAGGGTTTTAAGGCTTAATCACCAAGCATGATGATTTAGATAGCTTGTCGGTTATCTAAACAAAATAGGGCTTTCTTGCTGTTTGTCAGCGAGAAAGCCTTTGTTGTGTGCAATAAATGTTGTGTATAGTTCCAATTTCCGTTTTTTTGTTGTAACTTTGTGGGTATATAACATTATAAAGATAAAAATATGGAATTTGAAGGAACAGTTTTTCAGATACTTCCCGCAGCAAGTGGAACATCAGCACGTGGCGAATGGCAACGTCAAGAGGTTGTTTTCGAGATGCAAGATGGATCATATGCTCGTAAAGTAGCAGTTACTTTTTTTAACAAACCAAACGATGTTGCAGCTCTAAAGGTTGGTGCAGCTTATGTCGTGTCGTTCAATATTGAGTCGCGCGAATATCAAGGTCGCTACTACACCAATGTCACTGCATGGCGTGTGCAACCTAAACAAGTCGAGGCTCCAGCTCCTGTCGAGGCTCCAGCTTATGCGTCGGCTCCAATGCCATCTATGCCATCGGCTGAGCCTAGTTTCTCGTCGTCGGCAGATAGCGAAGTAGATGATCTTCCGTTTTAATTAGCACAAAACTAAAATACCTATGCGCCACCTTATAGACCCAACATGCCTATCAGTCGAGGAGACTCAAGAGATAATCCTTTTGGCTGAAGATATTATCGCCAATCGCGACAAGTATAGCCAAGTGTGTCGAGGCAAAAAGCTCGCCACGCTGTTTTATGAGCCTAGCACACGAACGCGACTGAGTTTTACTGCAGCAATGATGGAGTTGGGGGGCAATGTCATAGGTTTCTCGGATGCGTCGTCGTCGTCGGCATCTAAGGGCGAAACTGTTGCCGACACGGTGAGGGTTATAAGTTGCTTTGCAGATATTATCGCAATGCGTCACTTCAAGGAGGGAGCACCCCTCGTTGCGTCGCAATATGGCTCTATACCTGTTATTAATGCAGGCGATGGTAGCCATGCACACCCTACACAAACACTCACCGACCTGCTCACCATAAAGCGTGAAAAGGGTCGTTTCGACAACTTCACAATCGGTTTTTGTGGCGATCTTAAATTTGGTCGCACGGTGCACTCTTTGATTAAGGCATTAGCTCGTTATGAGGGTGTTAAGGTGATCCTTATTGCCCCTAAGGAGCTACAACTTCCCGACTATATGTTGGCGGATTTGAGCGATGTTTACCCTATAGAGTTCCGCGAAGTGGAGAGCATGGAGGAGGTGATGAGCGAATTGGATGTGCTCTATATGACACGTGTGCAGAAGGAGAGATTCTTCGACGAAGATGATTTCGATAGGGTCAAGGATAGCTTTATCCTCACCCCCGAAAAGTTGAAGGATGCAAAGGCAGATATGACAATTCTCCACCCTCTACCACGCGTCAACGAGATCACGCGCGATGTGGATAATGACCCACGTGCGGCATATTTCCGCCAAGTAGAAAATGGTAAATTTGTGCGTATGGCTCTCATATGTAAATTGTTGGAGTGGAGCGAAAACAGTGTCGATAAATCAACACCTCGCATCGAAGAGGGTGTCTCGATCAATGAACATATATGCGCTAATAGACGTTGCATAACTGCAACAGAGGATGTCGATCAGTTGTTTAGACCTCGCATCGACAACCCCGAAAAGTTCCGTTGCGTATATTGCGATGGCAAACCAAAGAAGTAGTTTTATAGGATCGTGGCTGACTCCGATCTATGGATTGAGCCTATTTTATAGTTTATAGCAAAACATCATATAACTTGCGATATTACAGTGGGTTGTATGGTGTTTTTTTTGTTTGTGGGTTTGTACATAAACAGAAGCTACTATCAGAAACTATTTTGTGCGCATAATTTTTATGTAGGTAAAATGTAGTCTAATTTGATTTGTCTAATAAAGAAATTATCTGTACTTTTGAAATAAAAACATATGGCAAAAAGCAGTATAAATATTGAGGGTGTTGATGTGGTGTTGGTCAAGCAAGGTGGAGAGGATTA
>JBCQUZ010000066.1:0-11722 GCA_047173645.1 Rikenellaceae bacterium | reverse complement strand
CAGGATTTCACGTCCAAACAATCGAGTACGAGATGTTGATTAAGGCGTTTGAACCATCCGAAGATGGTAGCTCTTTTATGACCACCTCGGAGGTTATCAACTACCTCAATATCCACACCTACGTGAAGTACTCCGAGAAGCGGATGGGCGAGGCACTTCGCAAAGCAGGTTTCAAGCGAGAGAGTCGACGAGTGAATGGCACTCCGACCTATGGTTGGGTTATTTGCAAGGTCGAACCTAATCCTTTTCATACTATTCAATAATCTACTTACTACCTTACTACAATAGAGGTTAATCCAGTGAAATAAAAAGGGTTAGCGTGTAGTAGCTATGTCTATTCAGGAAGCTACTACAATGCTACTACCTTACTGCGTAGTAGTGCTATCGTTTTGATCGTACTACATATAATGCGCTAATTTTCATCTCATTACAAAGGTGTAGTAAGTAGTAGGTAAAATAATCAAAACTTTCAGAAAATGAAAAATATAAAAGATATTTCAATAAAATCACTCCTTGCTCAGCGAGGTGTAAACCCCAAAACTGAGTGTGGTGGAGCAGGTATGTACCTATCGCCATTCAGAGCCGAATCAACCCCAAGTTTCAAGGTGGACTATAACAAAAATCTATGGTACGACTTCGGTATTGGCGAGGGTGGTTCAATCATCGACCTTGTTATGCGCCTCGATGGACTGAACTTCCAACAAGCAGCTACCAAATTGGATCAGGGCGATTTCTCATCTTCTCAATGGAGTGTGCCAACTGCACAGACTTCACAAGCTCCTAAGATAGAAATAATCTCAACCGACACAATCAAAAACCGACATCTAATAGCCTATTTAGAGAAGAGAGCAATCAACCTCGACATAGCACAAAAGTATTGCAGAGAGGTGCATTATATTCAAAATGGCAAGCAATATTTCGCAATAGGCTTCAAGAGCGATGGCGGAGGTTGGGAGCTACGCAACGAGTACTACAAGGGTGGCACATCACCCAAAGCCCCAACCATAATCAAAGGCTCTACAAACAGCACAATGCTATTTGAGGGTTTTATGGATATGCTCGCATACCTGACATTGATTGAAACTGTAACCCCAATGAACAACGTGTGCGTACTCAACTCCGTGAGCAACCTCAGTAAAGCAGCTGAGTTCTTGAAGTCGCAACAGAAGATATATTGCTTCCTCGACAACGACACCGCAGGTTGCAAAACATTAGCCGAGGTACACAAATTAGGCGTGGAGGTAGTCGATCAATCGAGCCTCTACAAGGCGTACAAAGATGTAAATGACTACCTGCTGTCGGTAAAGTCATCGCACAAAGTCGAGCAAGTTCAACAGCCAAAGAGAGGCAGACGAATGTAATTAATGACAGCTCACCCAAGAGCTGTGAGTTTACTCCTCGATTTAACGGAGCTGCGCCCAATGGGTATTTAGCTAACAAATACCATAGCTTATTAGGGTATTTTATACACGCTCGGCAAGCTACACTAAAAATACCCAAATAAGCGAATGGGCGCAGCCCCTCTCGACACCCCAATGTATAATGATAAAATTGAAATTTTATGGGATTTGCAGTAGTCCATTTAGAAAAAGCCAAAGGCTCAGACAGCGGAATGTCTGCACATATAGAGCGCACCATCGACCCCAAGAATGCCGACAAGGAGCGCACCCACCTAAACAAAGAACTCATCGACTTCCCCGATGGAGTAGAGAATCGCACCCAAGCAATTCAACATCGACTTGACAACGCTGGGCTAACACGCAAGATCGGCAAGAACCAAGTCCGAGCAATCCGTGTTCTGCTCACAGGGTCGCACGAAGATATGGCAAGAATAGTGAGCGAGGGAAAATTCGACAAGTGGTGCAACGATAATATAGATTGGTTACGCCAGACATACGGAGCGGAGAATTTAGTATCGGCAGTCTTGCACCTCGATGAAAAGACACCTCACATCCACGCAACCATTATCCCCATCGTAACAACCGAACGCAAGCGTAGAAAGCGAGAAGAAGTAGTAAAGAAAAAATACAAACAAAAAGCCATCGCCCCACGCCTATGCACCGACGAGGTAATGAGTCGTCTAAAGCTAAAGGAATACCAAAACACATACGCTGAGGTGATGCAGAAGTACGGCTTAGAGCGAGGAATAGAGGGATCAACCGCCAAACACGTCTCCACCTCAAAATACTACCGTGATCTAATAGAGCAGTCGGAGAACATCCAACAAGACATCGCAGCCCTATTGGAGCTAAAGGAGCGAGAGCAAACCGAACTTTCCAAAATCAGAGCCGGCCAAAGCAAAGAGAAACTCAAAAACTCCGCAGCCGATGTTGGTTCAAAAGTTATGGATAGTGTCAGTTCAATGCTCGGCACACCCAAAGTGAAACGATTGGAGAGTGAAAACGCACAACTATCGACCAAAATTCAAGATTTAGCGGATCAGATTGTAGCAGAGCGACAGAGTGCAGAGCGAGATAGACAATCAGCAAATCAACAATACCAAGAGCTGAAAGCCGAGAACTCCACCCTAAAAGAGAAGTTGGATAAGATACTCGACTTCTTCCCAAAGATTCCCGACCTGCTGAGACTCGAAAGTTTCCTGCTCAAGGTCGGTTTCCATGACAAGATTATCCGCAGGTTATTCAATCGTGAGGAGGTGACATTTAGCGGTAGCATCTATTCGCACGAGTATAGTCGCAACTTTGAGACCAAAGGTTCGGTAGCCAAGATCGCCCCAGACAAGGAGTGTAACAACCACCTATCTCTCTTCATCGACAATATTGACCACATCTATTGGTTTCGCCAAAAGAAACGTGAGGAGCTAAAGGCGATGGGCATAGAGGTGCGAGAACCACAACAACGTAGAGGCATAAAACGATAAAGATTTTGTAGATAATTTGGTCACACAGAAATAAATCACTATTTTTTGAAGTAAACAACTCAGTGATTAGTTCACTAAATACACGTATTCTGCTGACAAGGTGCAGGATTTTTTGATCTACCTTAAACCTCTGCCGTTTTTACTTTATTTATAATTCTCTAAGATTGCCCAGCCAAAGAACTCGGCACGGTAGTGTTTGGGGCTTTGGTGGGTGTGCTTTTTGAAGTATTGTGATAGGAACGAGGCGTTGGGGAAGTTGAGCGTGTCGGCAATTGAGGCGATTGAGATGCTCTTGTCTTGGAGCAATCGCTTGATGTAGATTATTGTGCGGTCGCTAATCCACTGCGAGGCGGTGCGATTTGAGACTCGTTTTACAACCTTTGAGAGGTGGCCTGAGGTGATTGACTGCATACTAGCAAAGTACTCGATGTTGCGAGTTATTGTTTCATCACAGTGTAGGTGTATGAGGAAGTTATTGAAGATAATATCGTCACGTGAACGCTCACTCTCGATGTTTGGTTTGCTGTGGTGATAGAGGGCTGCGATCTCATAGATTATGATCCTTATCATCGCCTCATCAATTTCGTCTCGTAGTGGGTGATTGCTCTCGGCACTTGCCCTAAGAAACATATCACGTAGCTTTAGTATTTTGTCTGTCTCATCTTCGTGCAGCGAGATGCAGGGACTGTTCGAGATTGCGGTTATATAAAAGCTCTTTTCGTCGATATCGGCACTGATAAGCACATCCAATCCCACGCCAAATATCACCCCATCGAAGTCGGGGCTTCGGTGAATAGTATGGGCGTATGAGTAGGGGAATGCAACGATAAGGTCGCACGCCTTGATACTATACTGCTTCGAGTCAACCACGATATCGCAACTGCCCGAGGTGCAGAGAAAAAAACCACCCGATTCGAGGTGGATAGGGACTCCCTCTCGAAACTCATCGAACTCCGAAGAGCGACCTGTGATATACTTCGTGCGTTGTGGCATAGTGCAAATATAAACATATAAATCGAGCTATCCAATGAATCACTACTCAAAAAACCTAAAATTGAACATATTTAACCCAAAAGTAGACTTTTTACACATTGCAAAACTCCATACCTTTGCGCCCATAAATAAGCTACAATATTAAAATATATATTTATGAGGTTTTTCAAAGGTTTAGTTTTACTCTTGGCGCTATCTTTAGTATCGTGTAAGAGTACAGTAAAAAGCGACAGTGCGCCACGAAAAGTAAAGAGTGAGAGCGTGGTAACATCGAACGAGAGCGTTGAAGTTGCGACTTTCACAGGTAAGGTCGTTGCGGCAACAGATGTCAATTTGGGATTTAGGGTTGCTGGTATTATCGACTGCGTGGAGCTTGCCGATGGCGCATTTGTGCGTGAGGGTGAGGTTATTGCTCGTCTCGACAGCCGAGATTATGCTTTGCAGCTTGCAGCAACACAGGCCGAGTACGATGCCGTGAAGGCTGAAGTCGATAGAGTCGTTGCGCTTTATGCCGATCAAAGTGTCTCGGCAAACGACTACGATAAAGCTACAAATGGTCTCAGAGCAATCACAGCTAAGTTTGAGGCGCACCAAAACGCACTCTCCGACACAGCCCTCAAGGCTCCGTTCGACGGCTATATTCAGCGAAGCTATTTTGACCGAGGTGAGGCAGTGGCAGCAGGTACTCCCGTAGTTGCAATTATCTCATCGTCGGCACCCGAAATAACGATTGATATTCCAGCGGCATATTACCTCAAAGAGAACAGTTTTGAGAGTGCTACAGCATCAGTCGAACTCTATGGAGGTATAGAATTCCCGCTTACACTCAAAGGAATTAGCCGCAAAGCAAATCTTAATCAACTCTATAAAGCAACATTTGTTGTAGGAAGTGTCGATGGCATTACACCTGCTGTGGGGGTGAGTGCAATAGTCTCTTTGAACTATTCAAAAAGCCAAGAGCAGGGGGTGCAGATTCCATTCTCTGCCGTGGTGGAGCGTAATGGCAAGAGCTCTGTGTGGGTAGTCTCAGAGGGCAAAGTTGCGAGCCGCACAGTTGCCATTAGCGAGATTCTTAGCAATGGCACAGCACGCATCAGCAGTGGTCTTGAGGCGGGCGAAGTTATAGCTACAGCAGGAGTCAACTCGCTCAAAGAGGGTCAAGAGGTAATCAAACTTCCCGAGGCGACAGCATCGAATGTTGGAGGTGTAAAATAGGGGGAGAAAGAGATGAATATAGGTAAATGGGCATTGGCTAATAGTAAATTAGTCTACTATTTTATAGCGATATTGGTTGTAGGTGGTTTCGTGTCGTACTACAATATGAGTAAGTTGGAGGATCCTGCAATTAGTGTTCCTCAAGCTATGGTTGTCACCACCTTCCCCGGAGGCTCGCCTCACGATGTGGAGTTGCAGGTGACCGACCTTTTGGAGAAGGCTATCTTCTCGATGAATGGAGTTAATAAGATTGAAAGTCGCTCGTCGGCAGATTTGTCAATCATCACAGTGAATCTACTATCAACCGTCCCCGATGATGAGATGGAACAATATTGGGATATTCTACGTCGCAAGGTGGGTGATGTGCAGCGCAACCTACCTTCGGGAGTATCGACAAGTGTTGTGATAGATAGCTATGGCGATGTCTTTGGAATGTTCTATGCGCTCACCTCGGATGGTTACTCCAACAAGGAGCTCGGCGAATATGCCGAACTTATCAAGCGTGAGGTGCTTACCGTAGATGGCATATCGAAAGTTGAGCTATATGGTGTTGCCTCGCCTGTGATTAACATCTCGATATACGAGGATCGCATGGCGACTTTGGGTGTCTCGCCTGCCGAGGTGATTCAAACCCTCAAAGGGCAAAACCAAACTATCTATTCGGGAAGTTTCGAGAGTGGCGATCAGCGCATTAGGGTGAGTGTCAACGATAGATACCGCACGGTGGAGGATATTGCCGATGTGATTATCGCAGGTCACGAAGATGACCAAATGCGTCTGAGTGACATTGCTCAAATCGAGCAGGGCTATGCCGAGCCTATGCGCAACGCCCTATTCTACGATGCTGCGCCCGCTATTGGAATCTCGATTTCGGCTCTCGAGGGAACCGACATCACCAAAGTGGGAGCTGAAGTTGAGAGACTCTTAGCGGAGCTACGCACCACTCACCTGCCCATTGGAGTGGAGTGCAATAAGGTTTTTTTTCAACCCGAGAGAGTCTCCGACGCAATCAATAACTTTCTTTTGAATCTCGTATGCTCGGTTGCAATTGTTATCGTTGTGTTGATGTTTGCTATGGGACTTCGGAGTGGTATTTTATTGGGTACTACGCTGCTTGTCACAGTTTTGGGTTCGTTGATGTTTTTGTACGCCTTCGACGGTACACTGCAACGTGTGTCTCTTGCTTCATTTATTTTAGCAATGGGAATGCTCGTTGATAATGCTATTGTGGTGGTAGATGGAATCTTGGTTGATATTAAAAATGGGCAATTGAGATCTCGTGCGCTAACTAATATCGTAAAGAAAACGGCTATGCCGCTTTTGGGGGCAACTCTTATAGCAATTTTGGCATTCTCCCCAATTGCACTATCGCCCGACACGGCGGGAGTCTACGTGCGAGATCTATTTGTCGTGCTTGCCGTATCGCTTCTTTTGAGCTGGATTCTGTCGCTCACAATGGTGCCTCTTCAAGCGAAGGGGCTGCTGGTTGACTCAAAGGTCAAAGAGGAGTCGAAAGCGACTCGTAAGATGCAGGCGGCACTGCGCAAGTTGCTGACATGGACACTTCACAATCGCTCCGTTTCGGTCTGCATTGCACTTATATTTGTAGCTCTAAGTGGTTGGATCTACACTATTTTGCCACAAAGTTTCTTCCCCGACCTTAACTACAACCAGTTATATATCGAGTGCAAATTACCCGAAAGCTACTCCTCGAAAGCTACTCAAAGCACGTTAGAGTCAATCACCGACTACCTATTGGAGCAGGAGGCAATAACTCACGTCACCACCTCGATAGGTGCCACTCCGAGCCGATATAACTTGGTGCGAAGCATCGCTACACCAGCTCTCTCGTATGGTGATTTGATAGTCGAATTTGTCGATGAAAAGGCGCTCATCGAGGCTATACCCTCTTTGCAGCAATACCTTACCGATAACTATCCAGAGGCATATATTCGTGTCAAGCGCTACAATTTGATGTATAGCAAGTTCCCAATCGAGGCGATGTTCAAAGGCTCAGACCCCGATGTGCTGCGTGATTTAACTCGTCAAGCGCAGGCTATTATGGAGGGCAGTGAGAATATCACCTTGATTACTTCGGATTGGGAGCGCAAAGTGCCGATGTTGGAGGTTGATTACACCCAACCCGTTGCACGCTCATTAGGGCTTAGCCGCCAAGATGTCGGGTTGTCGCTATTGGCTTCGTTGGACGGAATCCCCGTTGAGACTATCTTCGAGGGCACCACAAGTCAGCAGATTGTTGTTAAGTGTGTCGACAGAGATGGCAGGCCAATTGAGGCGATAGAGACCGCCCCAATTTTTTCGATGATGCCATCGCTCTCGACTCTTAATAAGGAGACCCTGCGAGGATTAATGACTGGAGCTGTTTCCGAGAGTGATATTATCTCCGAGGCGCTTGCCACAACCCCACTGAGCCAAAGTATCGAGGGTATAAAGCTCAAATGGGAGGATCCCGTAGTTATTCGCCACAACGGAGAACGTGCGATGCGAGCGCAGTGCAACACCTTGCCAAATGTAGGTGCTGAGGATGCTCGCAAGCAAATCGCACGACAGATAGAGGCAATCGAGCTACCCGAGGGATACTCACTTCAATGGGAGGGTGAATACTCCGCCAAAAGTCAATCAATGAAATATCTATTTGCCAACCTGCCGCTTGCCATAATATTTATGATTGGAATACTTATTATGCTCTTTAAAGATTACCGCAAGCCACTCATTATTCTAATTTGTGTACCACTGCTCTTTGTCGGTGCAGTGCTTGGGGTGCTCATTTCGGGCAAAGCGTTTGGGTTTGTTGCGATATGTGGTATTTTGGGACTTATTGGCATGATGATTAAGAATGGTGTGGTGCTGATGGATGAGATAAACTTCCAAATTAGTTCGGGCAAAAAACCATTTGAGGCTCTGCTCGACAGCTCGGCTATTCGTTTCCGACCAGTGATGATGGCATCGCTCACCACTATTTTGGGAATGATTCCGCTGCTGCCCGATGATATGTTTGGCTCGCTCGCTGCAACAATTATGGGTGGATTGCTCATTGGAACGGTAATTACGCTTGTCTTTATCCCGATCCTCTACTCCGTTTTCTTTAAAATTAAAATACGATAAGTCACTATGAATAAGATATATAAATTACTGCTATTGCTTCTACTTCCGCTTAGCTCAGTGGCGCAACCCCAAACCCTAACACAGGAGCAGTGCCGAGAGATGGCAATCGAAAATAGCTTCAATCTCAAGACATCACAAGAGAAGATTGCTGCATCGGAGGATATGCTAATGGCATACAAAACCAATAACCTACCCAATTTTTCGCTCTCGGGAAGCTACCTCTACTCGACTGCATCATTCAATGAAGCTATCACGGGCGGCTACCTGCCAACCTTCTCTCCCGACCTCACCACTGGCGAGATGATTCCCAATGTTGTTGGCTACGGAGAAGATGGGTCGGCGATATTTAGCTCGTATGCCTATATGCCCGATATGCTCTTCGATTTCGAGGTGGGCTCTTTCTACAACGTTGGACTCCAAGCCACGCAGCCAATCTATATGGGCGGTAAGGTTTCAACCGCCATTAAATTAGCCAAGGTAGGGGTAGAGGCTGCACAAGCAGAAGAGAATCGCACTCGTGCCGATGTAATCCTCGCAGCAGACGAGGCGTTTTACACCTTCCTTAAAGTGGGTGAACTGCTCAATGCCGCCAACGCCTACCGCATCGTGGTTGACGAGTGCTACCGACAAGTCGAGAGCCTATTCAAGAATGGTATGTGCACCAAAAATGATTTGATGAAGGTGCAGGTTAAGCTCAATGAAGCGGAGCTGCAACAGCTCAAGGCGAAAAATGGAGTGATCTTAGCCAGGATGAACCTCTGCTACATCATAGGTTTGCCAATTTCGACCCTCGATTTGGAGGTAGTAGACACGTTCGATATGCAACAGAGCATCGACACCTCACTCGATGTCACCTCTCGACCCGAATTTGAGCTGCTCGAAAAGAGCATAGAGGTAAAGGAGTTAGAGGCAAAGTTAGTGCAAAGCGACTTTAAACCCTCAATCTCGGCAATCGCCTCATATAACTATGCCAATGGTCTAAATCTCAATGGCAAGGCACTGTTAGGCTCATCGCCCTCATTTACTGGCGGCGTGATGATTAATATTCCAATATTCCACTGGGGAGAGGGTCGGCGAAAGCTCTCCGCAGCACGTCGAGAAGTAGCCATCGCCGAGAATACCCAAGCCGACTTGGTGCAAAAGATGACTCTCGAATTGATGCAATCAATCAACGCCTATAATGAGGCTCAAGCTAAGGTTGCACTAATGGAGTGCATAGTAGAACAAACCGAGGAGAACCTCCGCCAAAGCGCAAAACAACATGCCGCAGGAATGGAGACAATCTCCGATTACCTCGAAGCCCAAGCCCTATGGCAAAAAGCAACGAGCGATTTAGTCGAAGCAAAAGCAGGCCAACGATTAGCCTATGCGCAGCTATGTCGCACCCGTGGCGATGTGGGAGAATTGCGTGTGAGCCGCCATAATTTCGATTAATCCCAAATAAAAAAACACCCAATTTCACAAAACTGGGTGTGAAATTGGGTGTTGGTTCCGCAAATGCTTGATAATCAAGCTTTAGTGCGGAGAGAGGCAACGTTTTCCTCTCGAACTCCCCACTGTATATCAGCAAGTTACAGCCTTCAAAAATGACTGTCCCCGATTTTGTTTCGCAAGCAGAAAATCACTGATTTTCGATGCTGTTCATTACACTACAAAGGTAGTCTAAATCGGGGACGATTCCAAATTTATGTCGATCTATTTTATTCAGATATTGTTGCTACTTACTCCTTCTCAACATTCGTCTCCAACTGCATAAACATATCAAAGTCGCTAACATATAGACGATCTTGAATGATGCGATACTTCTCAAATTCGCTCTCTGCGTGGAGCTTTGCAATCTCTGCGGATACTTTTCCTGCATCCTGCAAAACCTCTCGATCCATCAATGTCAAGAAGCCGTTAAGTCGTCTCTCCCAATCGCTCATAGTCATCGGAATATTTCGCAGTGCCATATCTTCAGCAAAATCAAGATAAGACGATACTATACGTTCTAATTGTCTGATTTCATCCTCCTCTAAGTAGTTCTTTGCAATCGTCACATCGTACTTTTGAATTTTACCTTGTGGGTATGCCTCCCACGAAGTAAGCCCCATATTCTCCTTCTCGGCATCAGCACGACTAACAATCAACTCAGCAGCAGTTTGTCCGTGAACAGAGTAGTGCATCTTATTCTGAACGGCTGCAAAAAAACGCTTGGTAGCAGTAGCCGAGGTGTCGTAGTCGATTGAAGTAGCGTAAATATCTGTAACCTTTTGGTAGAACCTGCGCTCCGACATACGGATCTCACGTATCTTCTGAAGTTGCTTCTCGAAATACTCCTTTGTAAGTACTGTCCCACTATTTTTTAGGCGGTCGTCATCCATCACCCAACCTTGAATAGTAAAGTCCTTTACGATACCATTTGCCCACTTACGAAACTGCACCGCACGCTCGTTGTTCACCTTGAAACCGACGGCTATAATCATTTGGAGGCTGTAATGCTTCACATCTCGACTCACCTCACGAGTTCCCTCAATTTGAACTATTCGGAAATTCCGAATAGTTGCCACTTCCTGCAACTCGCTATCATCAAATATCTTCTTAATATGCTCATTTATAGTGTTTGGAGCAACGTCATACAGTTGCGCCATCATCTTCTGCGTGAGCCACACATTCTCATCTTCGTAACGCATCTCAACGCTCGACTGCTGATCTCCAACAACCGACACATAGGTCAAATACTCCGCTGCCGATGAACGTATTGTTATCTCTTTTTTATTTGCCATAATATTTCTCTTTAAACGTTACTTGAGACTATTGCATCAGGGTATTTATAGCAGTCATTTAGAACTGATTTAGCAAATTTCACCAAGTTTTCATAATCTCCCCAACCATTCTCAGGATTGTATTTCTTATATTTCTCAGGATTTTTCTCCAACTCTTCAACCCCTGTTTCTAATATTGGGATCATATCTTTTGCAGAACTAATATTTACTCTCTCTGGATGCCATAGTACTTCATAGATTCCAGCCTCTTTTGCCATCACATTAAGATTATGCGTAATATTATGCCAGGAGATCTTGCCATCGTCATATTGATCCTCTAAATCATTTAACTGAGCTTTCAACTCCTTAATATTTCTCGATACTTCATCTATCTTTTTACTGATCCCATCGTAATCAATACCGCTCTTCTTAAAATTTATATCTAAACTCATAATACTCTTTTATTTCTTATTCAACTGCATTTTAACTTTCTCCTGAGTTATCTCAACCTGACGATGTCTGAGTTTGCTGATAGTTGCTCTTTAAACTCAAATCTGCGTCCTTCTGGTTGGTGGATTATTTGTTTTATATTTTCCGATGTCATATTGTTTAAATATTTACACCCAGTTAAGATGCATAATAGAATTATTATTTCATAAATACTTCATCCCTATGCCACTCTAAAAACATAGGATTAGGCATATATTTTTTTGGTAAATTTAACCTACAACCATCAACTTCGCCAAAATGTGATTGGTAATAC
>JBCQUZ010000065.1:0-12088 GCA_047173645.1 Rikenellaceae bacterium | reverse complement strand
TTTCACTCACTCTTCACTATATATATTTACATACTCCTGCAACACACCCTCAATCTCCTCTTTTGCGATTTGCTCCTTCACACATCCTGAATTTACAACCGAAATTGAACCATCAAACGCATCAATGGTTATAATTACCGAATCGGAAATCTCACTTAAACCTAACGCAGCTTTTTGACGAATAGTATATGAGTCAGGTGTTTGGCTCTGTGTCATAGGCAAAAAACAACACGCCGCAACAATTCGTCCACGTTCAATAACCATTGCTCCTTTACGAAGAGATGATTGCGACCCCATCAAAGTTAACAATAGATCTGTCGATAACTTAGCATCTAGCTCTACTCCGCCCTCTGTGATTAGAGATAAATCACTGTGTTGAGCCAATACTATAATTCCGCCCATGTGGTTTGTCGACATGGTGTTAATAGCCTCTATCACAGGTTTTATCTCGCGATTATTGGATGTGTTGCCATGTCCAAGAAGTTGATCCAAAAATTTAAGATGTTTTTTGCGAATGCGAACAAGTTGCAAAAAACGTCTAATCTCGGGTTGGAAAATAACGATCATAGCGATCACTCCAACCGCCATAATCTGACCCAAAATAGTAGACAACAGCTCCATGTTTAAGCCCTTGACCACCACCCATAACACATACATCGCAATGACCCCCGTAAGGATATAGGGAGCATTGGTTCCTTTGGTCGAACGATAGATCCAATACATAATCATCGCCACCAAAATGATGTCTATAAAATCTCTAAATGTGAAGGGTATAAACCACATGAGTTTGTTGTTTTGCTACTTTTTCTCAGTTGCTTTATCGGCAGCATATAGTTCATCAACAACTTCGATTACGCGTGTGGTGATATTTAGCGTTGTATCTGCGTCGATAAGAGCCGATGCGTTGATTATCATCTTGTATTTTTTGTCTGAGTTGATTTGATCTACAGCTCTGCGAACAAGGTCGTTGATTCTGTTCGAGAATACGGTGTTCTCCTCTTCGAGTTGTTGCAACTCCTTTTGAGCCGATGTTTGGAACGAAACAGCGCGTTGTTGGATCTTCTCTTGCTCAGCTTGAGCATTGGCAGTTGTGATTAGACCACGTTGATATTTATCTTGTAAAGCTGCTGCGTCAGATTGGAGCTTCTGCTCGCGCGACGATAGGCTTGTTTGTGCCTTTTCGGTCTTTTGTTGGAGTGCTACACCTTCGGTTTTGAAGATCTCGCTTTGCGATAGTGCATACTCTACATCTACGTAGGCTATGTCGCTTGTTGAAGTTGCTACGACCGATGATTGCTCTGTTGTAGAATCAGTCGAAGTCGCTTGTGGTGCGTTTGTGGTGCACGCAACATTCATAAACAATGCAAAGGTTGCACACGCAATAAATACTCTTTTCATATCGTTAAAAAATAAAAATTTAAATTGGTTGACAAATTGGTTGATAAAATATTTCGACAAAGGTAGAAAATTTCGACAAAGATAGAAAATTTTATTTACTTTTGCCGATATTAACACAAAAAGCACACTATCATAATGTACGAATATATAAAAGGGGAGCTCGCAGAGGTGGCTCCAACATATGCGGTTGTCGAAGCTGGAGGGGTAGGGTATCATATCCAAATATCGCTACAAACATTCTCGGCAATCGAAAAAGAGACCAACACGAAGCTATTTGTGCACTATATCGTGCGCGAAGATGCTCAGCTGTTGTATGGTTTTGCGACCAAAATAGAACGCGAACTTTTTAGATTGTTGCTCAGCGTGTCGGGGGTTGGAGGCAACACCGCGCGGATGATCCTTTCGACCTATTCACCTAGCGAATTAAAGAGTATTATAGCTACTGAAAATGCGGTGTTACTTAAGAATGTTAAAGGTCTAGGGCTCAAGACTGCACAAAAGATTATAGTCGATATTTCGGGCAAGGTGAGTGCCCTTGTAGAGGGATTGGTGGAACCTATGGCAACCCCAGTCGAAAGTGCCGCGGCAACCGAAGCGTTGGAGGCTCTTGTAATGTTGGGATTCACCAAAGCGGCGAGTCAAAAAGTTGTTAAATCAATTACTTCGGAGTCCAATAATTTGGGTGTGGAGGAGATTATTCGCCTTGCGCTGAAACAACTTTAGGCAGTGTGGCACGATTTTAACCTTTGAAATTAGCAAATAAATTATTACCTTTGCCAAGTTATGAATAGAATGTGGAATATAGCTAAAATAATGCTCCTGGGGGCACTCTTTGTGGGGTGTTCAGAGACCGAAGATACTAACCTCGAACAGAGGGAAGATATAATGGAGTATCTCGAAGATGACCATAGCCCAAGGTTGATTTCTGAGAGTGAGGCGGCAGAGTCACTCGACAGTGAATCTCCATTTTATACGATGGGGGGCTACACCACATTTAGATATATCGGAGATTACTACAATGAAGCTCGCGAGTCGATGGCTCAAATCGAAAAGGGTAGTACAATCTCGATTATTTATACACTCTACAATTTTGAGGATTATGCAGAGCCTACCGAATCAGATATTTTAATTTCTAATGATGAGGCACAAATCGCTCTGCTTGAAGTGATAAATGGAGGATTAAACACTACATATTGGAGCACCGACCCTTTGACCTTTAAGGTAGGGAGTGGAAAGTTGTTTAGCTCGGTCGAAAACCTATTGGTAGGTTGCCGAGAGGGTGATGTTGTGGAGTTTTATATGACTCTAGAAGAGGCGTATGGAACCTCTGAAGTCGGAATCGCAACCGTAGAGGCTCCGTTAGCTCTTTTTTGCGAAATTTTAACAGTTAACTAAATTAGATTTGAATATAATAATGAGATACTCTATAACAAGATTTACGGCTGTTGTTGCGGTGATTTTCACCATGCTAACATCGTGTATTACAGAGGCTGAAGATTTGGATTTCGACGAACTAGAACAACAAGTTTTGTCGGAGTGGATGGCAGCCTATTACCCCGAAGCTCAATATTGGGAGGTTACAAATGATGATGACGATGATGGAGACAACTATGAATCATGCTATTACACGATTGTCACCGATGAAGGTGATTTAGATGAACCAACAGTGGCATCTTATGCAGATTGTTGGGTGCAATACAACATCACAGGATATACCTTGGATGGGGGAGTGTGTGTAACTCGTAACGAAATTATTGCTTATCAACAGGGTGTATATGACGAAGTTGTTCGATACTCACCTCTATACCAAGATCTTCACTACAACGACGAAGATTATGGTGATTCATATGCGTATGACTATTTGCCAGAGTGTTTGAAAAAAGCATTTTCGAATGAAGAGTTGGGGCTCCGCAAAGGATCAAAGGTTACGATGTATATCGCCTCAGAGATTATAGATGGTGCCGATTCTGGAGGTTCGGGTTTTCAATGTGAGGCTGTTTTGGGTTACTATCAACCGCTTAAAGCAGTGGTCGAGATTGTGGATGTTATAGAGAATCCTAGTGCCAACGAGATTGCCGATGTTAATACCTTTATGTCTAAAAATGGTGGTTTCTTAATTAATTATCGCCAAGCAGATAGCGATGAGGAGATCGACGATGACGATTATGAAGAGTACAACAAAGCGCAGGAGTTGATCCCCGAAGCTTGGAGCAATGCGCTCGATACGGTTGCAAATGTATATATCAATAGACGTTACACAATCGAAGATTCATTTACATATATAAACCCATATACATCGAATATACCAGGGAGCATATACAACAAATACTCTATGAGTCAGATAGACTCTATTATTCTTGTTGCTATTCAAGAGGAGATTGATGATGACGATTTTTATGATATTGAATATCTTTCAGATCTAAAGAGTAAAGATTTTATCGAATTTTCGGGAGGTGCAAACCTTTGGTATATTGGTAGATTTTTGGATGGTTTTATCTTTGATACTAATATAAATAGTGTGATGGATTTTATTCTTGACGAAGAGGATTATTCGGCATATTCGTCGTTGGAGTATAGTTCGGTGTCGACAGCCGAAAACTCTCAATATATCAGTGCTTGGTTCTACTCAATCCCTCAATTGAGATATGGTCAGTGGGCAACAATCATAACCACGTCGACACACGCATATGGCGAAATCTCAGGTTCGACTACAATTCCCGCATACACTCCGCTTATATTCCATATATTTGTAGAGCCGAATGATTATTAATCCAATTCGAGATATATTATAGTGAGAGATATATCATAGAGAAGAGGGGGTTAAATTTATTTACACACCGTTAAGTTGTTGGTAATTCTACACGCTTAACTAAAGATTTTAATACGATACGCATATGAGTAAGAAAACAAAAATAGAGAGTATAGAGATAGATGATCTAAGCATGCTTCCTGAACTCTTCGACAGCAAACATAGAGTAATCCCGATTGTAGCAAATGATGAAGAGGAGGATGAAGATACTCAAATTCCAGATGAACTTCCAATCCTTACACTCCGCAGTTCTGTATTGTTTCCTGGCGCAATCACCCCCATAACAGTTGGACGCGATAAAAGTATCCGTTTGGTGCGCGAAGTGAACGAAAAGGGTGGTATGTTGGGCGCTGTGCTTCAACGCGACGAAGAGGTCGAAAACCCTGGGCCAGCAGATATGTACACCGTTGGAACATCGGCTAAGATTATCAAAATACTCGAAATGCCTAATGGATCACTCACCGTGATCCTCAATGGACTTCACAAAATTGAGGTGCGCGAATATGTGAGTCTAGATCCATATATGACCGCGAAGGTGACCCCTTTGCGTGACTCTAACACCGAATATGAAAGTATCGAATTTGAAGCGCTTGTAGATTCAATTCGCGATGTGGCGTTGTCTATCATAAGTACATCGCAGAGCTTGCCTAAGGAGGCGAGTTTTGCTATCAAAAATATAGATTCAAAGCGTGGAGTTATCAACTTCATATGCACAAATATGGAGCTTCCAGATCTAGATCGTCAAAAGCTATTGGAGGCACCAGGTATGTTGGCTAGAGCTCGTAAGTTGCTCGAAATTTTGGTTCGCGAACAACAACTTGCCGAGCTAAAGAACGAGATTCAAAACAAGGTAAAGGTTGAGATTGATCGTCAACAACGCGATTACTATCTCCAACAACAGATGCGCACGATTCAAGATGAGTTGGGAGATAGCACCGATGCGGAGTTAGATAAACTTCGCGAGGAGGCATCCAAGAAGAATTGGAACGAAGAGGTTGCGGAGCTTTTCGAGAAGGAGATGACCAAGATCGAGAGGTTGAACCCAGCTGTTGCGGAGTACTCTGTTCAGATGAACTATCTGCAACTTTTGCTCGAACTTCCATGGAATGAGACAACAAAAGATAACCTTAACCTTTCGAGCGCTCGCGAACAATTAAATCGCGATCACTTTGGATTGGAGGAGGTGAAGGAGCGAATTTTGGAACACTTGGCAGTTATTAAGCTCAAGGGAGATCTAAAATCACCGATTGTATGTTTGTATGGAGCTCCTGGAGTTGGTAAAACTTCGCTTGGAAAATCTGTTGCGGCAGCTTTGGAGCGTAAATTTGGACGTATATCGTTGGGAGGTTTGCACGATGAGTCGGAGATTAGAGGTCATAGACGCACATATATAGGTGCAATGCCAGGTCGAATAATCCAAACCATCAAGAGATGTGGATCTTCGAATCCTGTGATTATCCTCGATGAGATAGATAAGATCACTGTGAGTAACCATGGAGATCCATCGAGTGCATTGTTGGAGGTGTTGGATCCTGAGCAAAACACAACATTCCATGATAACTATCTCGATACGGAGTATGACCTATCGAAGGTGATGTTTATAGCTACAGCTAATAATATCGGCAATATAAATCCAGCGCTTAGGGATCGTATGGAGATGATAAATATCGCTGGATATTTGTTGGAAGAGAAGATCGAAATAGCAATTAACCACCTGTTGCCAAAGCAGTTGGAGGCTCATGGTGTGAAGAGTGAGGAGTTGAAATTGTCGAAGGAGATTGTCGAGAAGATCATCGCAGAGTATACACGCGAAGCGGGAGTTCGCTCGCTCGACAAAAACATTGCAAAATTAGCGCGTACACGTGCTAAGGAGATCGCATTTGAGGAGGCTTTTGCCCCCGATACAACAGTGACATATGTCGAAAAGGTGTTGGGTGCTCCGAAGTTTTTGAACGATATGTATGACATTGCAGGCATGACAGGCGTGGTTACAGGTTTGGCATGGACAGAGGTCGGTGGCGACATACTATATATAGAGTCGATTCTCTCACCTGGAAAGGGTCGTATAAACTTGACAGGTAACCTTGGCGCGGTGATGAAGGAGTCCGCAACAATAGCTCACGAATGGGTTATGGCGAACCACGAAAAGTTGGGTATCGACGCTAAGATATTCGAAACTAAGGATATAAATATTCACGTTCCCGATGGAGCAATACCTAAGGATGGTCCTTCGGCTGGTATCACGATGATTACATCTATCGTGTCGAGCTATACGGGACGCAAGGTGAAGGAGCGCATTGCGATGACGGGTGAGACAACCCTTAGAGGGCGAGTAACTCCAGTTGGAGGTGTTAAGGAGAAGATATTGGCGGCGAAGAGAGCAGGTATAACCACGATTATTTTGTCGGAGGCAAATCGCAAAGATATTTTGGAGGTTAATGCAGATTATGTGGCGGGATTAACATTCCACTATGTGAAGAGCAATGAAGAGGTTTTGGAGTTGGCTTTGGAGCCAGCACCTAAGAAGCCTCGTGTATCAAGAGCTAAAAAAGAGTAGAGGGGTATGAGAGTTGTTGCAATAATTCCAGCACGCTTCGCGTCGACTAGATTTGAGGGTAAACCTTTGGCGCAGTTGGGCGGAGTGAGTGTTATCGAAAGAGTATATCGCAGAGTCGAAGGTGTAGTCATAGATCTTGCTGTGGCAACCGACGACGAACGAATTATGAATGCCGTTGAGGCTTTTGGAGGGCGCGCAATCATGACATCTACGGAGCATAAAAGTGGCACAGATAGATGTTGGGAGGCGTATCAAAAGATGGGCGTTGAGGCGGATGTTGTCGTTAATGTTCAGGGCGATGAACCATTTATCGATCCTTCGCAAATTCGCTCACTCATAGAGTGTTTCGATGTGGAGGGGGTAGATATTGCAACTCTCGTAAAGCCTTTTGATTCGTCGGATAGTATAGAGTCATTAGAAAACCCAAACTCTCCGAAGGTTGTGGTCGATAAATCAATGAGGGCGATATATTTCTCGCGCTCTGTGATCCCATACCTGCGAGGTGTGGAGAGAGAGGAGTGGCTTAAAAAACATACATTCTACAAACATATTGGCATGTACGCATTTCGTACATCGGCACTCGATCAGGTGACAAAGTTGCCTCAATCGTCGCTCGAATTGGCGGAGTCGTTGGAGCAACTTAGATGGATCGAGAATGGATATAATATCGGTGTAGGTGTGACAAATATCGAAACTATCGGTATAGATACTCCCGAAGATTTGGTGCGTGCCGAGGAGTTTTTGACCAAACAAAAATAAAACCATGAACATACAACTTATAGCAGGACCTTGCGTGATAGAGTCTGCAGAACTTCTTGATACTGTGGCACAAAGATTGGTCGAAATCAATTCGACATTGGGCACAGATATAATCTTCAAAGCCTCATTCGATAAGGCTAACCGTACGTCGCTTAGCTCGGCACGCGGAGTTGGAATGGAGAGGGGTTTGCAGATGCTCGCAGATGTGCGCCAAAAGTGGGGATTAAAGATCCTTACGGATGTGCATGAATCGTATCAAGCCGAAGCGGCGGGCGAGGTTGTCGATGTGTTGCAGATTCCAGCTTTTTTGTGTCGTCAAACAGATCTTTTGGTCTCGGCGGCTAAGAGCGGTAAGATTGTGAATATCAAGAAGGCACAATTCCTTTCGGGCGAAGATATGATCTATCCCTACCAAAAGGCGATGGAGTCGGGAGCTAAGGAGGTGTGGCTCACGGAGCGAGGAAATATGTATGGTTACAACAACTTGGTGGTAGATTTTCGCAATATTCAGGATATGTTGAAGATCTCACCAAATGTAATAATGGATTGCACACACTCGGTTCAACGCCCTGGAGGAGCAGGAGGTAAAACGGGCGGTAATAGAGAGTTTGTGCCAATGATGGCGCGCGCGGCAAAAGCATTTGGAGCTACGGGTTATTTCTTCGAGGTGCACCCCACGCCCGATGAGGGGTGGAGTGATGCGGCAAATATGTTGCATCTTCACGATCTTGAGGAGCTAATCAAATCACTTATGTAGAATGAGTTATGAGTAGAGATAAGATAATCCAAACGGCTCAAAAATGTATCTGTGCCGAAGCTACAGCTCTTACAAATTTAGCAAATTCGATTGGAAATCAATTTGTTGAGGCTATAGAGAAGATCCTGGAGTGTCGTGGTAAGGTGATAATGACAGGTGTCGGAAAATCGGGAATTATAGCTCGTAAGATTGCAGCGACCTTAGCTTCGACAGGAACTCCAAGTTTTTTTATGCACCCTACCGAAGCGTTTCATGGCGATTTGGGAATGATCTCGAAGGAGGATATTGTGCTGGCAATGTCGCACTCGGGCGAGACGGATGATGTGTTGAAGATAATTCCTTTTGTTCATAATAATGGCAATACATTGATTTCTATGAGTGGAAATAGCCAATCGACCCTTGCTACAAATTCCGATATTCATCTATGTGTCGGTATAGATCAAGAGGCTTGCATATTGAATCTTGCTCCCACGACATCTACGACATCACAACTAGCTATGGGAGATGCACTTGCGGTGACTCTTATGAAGATGCGCGAATTTACAAGTGTCGATTTTGCAAGGTTGCATCCTGGGGGAAGTCTAGGGCGACGACTGCTTATGAGTGTGGGGGATGTAATGCGTAGTGATTCACTTCCGATAGTTGCGCCTGACTGTTCGGCAAAGGATATGATTCACAAGATTAGTTGCGGAGGGTTAGGTTTGATTGTTGTTTGTCAAGAGCAAGAGATTGTGGGAATTGTCACCGATGGAGATATTCGTCGTGCAATGGAGAGTCGCGAAGCGGAATTTTTCAAAATCTCAGCTGCCGATATTTTGACCCCAAACCCTAAAAGAATATTATCGTCGAGTAAGCTCATCGAAGCAGAGAAGATGATGACTCGACATAAGGTAAATTCATTGATTGTTGTGGATGATGAGGATCACTTTGTGGGGGTTGTTCAGATCTATGATATAAAGCTATAGCTATAGGTGGAGCTTTAACCACCTCTTAAATTCATGGAGGAACAGAGTTTGAAAATATCAAAATTTTTGTTATCTTTGTGTGTTAAAATTTATTTTTGACAAATTTTTGCTTTTGTTTGGTGTGTTGCCCTTGTAGTTCAACGGATAGAATAGTGGTTTCCTAAACCATAGATAGCAGTTCGATTCTGCTCGAGGGTACTTTTTTAGGTTCGGTGGCGAGATGTTCATCGAACTTTTTTTTTGGATCAATACAAAATTCTCGATCTTTGTGAATAATTTCAAATCTAATTAGCTTTAAGTATGAAAAAATATAGTAGAGTGCTTACCATAGCTGGAAGTGATTCGGGCGGAGGTGCTGGTATTCAGGCAGATATAAAGACTATTTCGGCTCTTGGGGGCTATGCTGCATCGGCAATTACAGCCGTTACGGTTCAAAACACATTGGGGGTTAGTGGTGTACATCCAATTCCGATAGATATAATTAGGGGTCAAATAGATGTTGTGCTATCTGATATTGGAGCCGACGCTATAAAGATCGGAATGTTGCACTCGGCGGAGGTTGTCGAGATGATTATCGAGAGGTTGGATCACTACAAAATTCAAAATATTGTGGTCGATCCAGTGATGGTCTCAACATCGGGACATAAACTAATAGAAGATAGCGCCATTGAACTGCTTCGCACGGAGTTACTTCCGCGCGCAAGAATCATAACACCCAATATCCCTGAGGCGGAGATACTTTTAGGCACACAAATAGATCGTCAAGAACAACTCACCTCTCTAGCTAAGGAGCTATCTCCAAATGCGACATGTTCTGTGCTTCTAAAGGCGGGGCACCTAACAGAAGATACCTTGATAGATATATTTTACAATGCTGAAGATGACACTATTACGGAGCTTTCATCGCAAAGATTAATAACCCCCAACACTCATGGTACAGGTTGTACACTCTCATCCGCCGTGGCGACCTGTTTGGCTTTGGGGATGGATCCAACCAAAGCTGTTATTCAAGCAAAGGAGTATATCAATAAAGCTATATTATCAGGTGCAGAATACTCTCTAGGCTCGGGACATGGTGCTGTTAACCATTTTCATGCGTTTTATAGATAGGATATAATGAGCAAAAAACTCATCGGCTAGATATTTTTTTCTGTGCCGATGAGTTATATGTTTGGGGAATTTTAGAAACTTTGGGTTGTTATCTACTAAACAGTGTCACCCCTCCTTGAGCTCGAACATAGGGCGATGAATCTTTGAAGTTATACCCCATGTCGAGCGATGTTTTAAATCGTCCCCATCGTCGAGTTGCCGAACCTCCGATCCACTTGGTGTATGGGTCAATTGTCGCTACTGCCGATAACTCCCAATCGGGTGGTTTTATGTGGGTTGTAGTTTTGTTGTATAGCTCCATGCTCTCCATTTGTACGCCATATCCTGATACTTCGGCACGCCACTTATCGCCACTAAAGCTATATGTCGATATTGGTACTTCGACCCAAAGGGTGTCTACAATGCGTATTACCTCTATAATTTCGTTGTCTATAACCTCGACAATAGGCAACATATCGGGTATTGTGACTTGCTCACCTGCGTCGTTGATCTTTGGTGTAATCTCTAAAGGCGTAGGAACATAGATTGTTATGGTGTCAAATTTTATGCTCTCGACAATGGTTGACTCTCTATTTTCACCGAAGTAATATCCTGTGCTAAATATCGCAATGGCGATTAATGCGCCTATAATATATCTCGTCATAATCTCGCTGTATTATCATTATCTTGGGGGATATAGGGAGATATATAACTTGTGAGTTTATATTTAATTTATTATAGGCAAAGTTACACTCTTTAGCTTTACGGTGAGTGAGACAATGTCCTATTTGTGATTGTAGGTTAGATTATTAGAGCGCACATTAAATTATAAAATAGATATTAAACTATTCAAAATCAATGCTTTTACCGCACGAAAGATAGTGGATATTAGTCATGTGTGAACGCATATATTCATACACTGTGACACCTGTGCAATGGCAGGTGTAAAACTCAACGTTGGAGATATTTTTTAGCCTTTGGATAATGCAATCTATCAACTCTCGTGGTTCATCTTTGTGAGCCGATGGGTTGGTTAGGTGAAATCCTCCGATGCAGTATCGGGGTGAATATTCGCTAGCTCGATTCATGATGTTAACCACTCCATTGTGTCCGCAACCCATAATTAATATAGGGTTTTCGCCTGCGATTATAAGGTTTTGTTCGTGGTTGAATTTATCGGGTTCATCACCTTCGTAGAGGGTATTATTTGCCCCAGAACGACACTCGGAATTATCGGTAACTTTGAATAATATAAGCTCCTCATCTATTTTATATTCATCATCGAGAAGAACAACTCTTTGGTCGTTCATGAGCGATATATCGAGTCCAATATTGCCAACCCCCGAGGGGCGATGGCTGAAGTGGGGAGCGAAGGCTTGGCGTTGAATATATATTTTAGCGGAGGTGTTGATCTCCATAAATCGTGAGAGTGCACCTCCGTGATCTCGATGTCCGTGTGATATAATTACGGTGTCGATAGTTGAGAGGTCAATATCTAAGCGTTTTGCATTTATGATAAATGTGTCGTCGCTACCCAGATCAAAGAGTATTCGGTGGTTAGGGGTTTCGATGTATAGAGATAATCCGTGAGCTGTTGCAAATCCACATTCGGTTGTGTTTTCGACGAGGGATGTAATTTTTATCATAATGGTCTTTTTTGGGGGGGGGAGGAGGATGGAGCGACTAAAACAAAATTTAGAAATTACGAAAATGAATTTTGGGAAATTCTAAGTCGACGAATCTTTGTAGTTCGT
>JBCQUZ010000064.1:0-12335 GCA_047173645.1 Rikenellaceae bacterium | reverse complement strand
GAAATATCAATGGCTACCATTCGATGCTTATCTGAACTTTATGAGACTAAAAACACGAGTCGCCGAGGTGCTGGAGTGCGTAGGGTTAAAATATCGCATTAATTTCTGTTGATTACTTATATATAACTTAGTACTCTAATTACATCTTAAATGTTACGAACCTAAACATCTATAAAATGAAAAAGTTTTTTTTGATACTCTCTGCCGTTACATTATTGCTACTTACGGCATTCACATCAGCTCCAACCAAAAAGAACGTTTTAATAATTGGAGACTCTGTATCGCAAGGTTATACCAAAATTGCAACTAAGGAGCTTGCCGACATTGCAAATATTGTTCATAATCCAGGCAATGGCAAAGATACTACCAATGGTCTAAAGTATATTGACGAATGGTTGGCAATTAACAAGTGGGATATTATTCACCTCAATTGGGGGTTATGGGATCTATGCTACCGCCACCCAGAGTCAAAAACTCAGGGGAAACGAGACAAGGTTAATGGAACGATAGCTGTGCCAATAGATGATTATGCCAAGAATCTTGAGGCGTTGGTCAAGAAGCTAAAGTCTAGTGGTGCAAAGTTGATATTTGCAACAACAACTTATGTCCCCATCAACGAGGCTGGACGATTTGTGGAGGATGCCACCAAATACAATAAAGTGGCAAAGGAAATAATGATGCGATACGACGTAACGATCAATCCGCTCTATGACCACTCTCTTACTATACATCCAAAATATGGCAAAGGTGACGACGATGTGCACTACACCGACGAGGGGTATAAGGCTCTATCTATACCCGTTATAGAGGCTTTAAAGAGAGCTATTCTGGAGGAGTAATGAAAGATAAAACAATATTCATAACAGGAGGTGCAAGTGGCATAGGTCGTGGCTTAGTGGAGCATTTCGCTCAATTAGGAGCTACGGTAGCCTTTTGCGATATAGACGAGGAGCAAGGCGCCATTACGGCCGAGCAAACAAATGCAACATTCTACCAAGCTGATGTTTGCGACGAAGTGAGACTAACCGAACTATTAGAGGATATATGCTCAAAATTCGGAGGTGTAGATGTGATTGTCAACAACGCAGGAGTCTCGAAATTTACCGCGATAACCGAGATCGAAATCGAGGAGTTCGACAAGATCGTAGCAACCAACCTCCGCCCCATATTCATCACCTCTCAATTTATGGCTCGCAGTCGTAACAGCGCTGAGGGCAAGCAAAAACATGGCAGAATAATCAACATCGCCTCAACACGTCACCAGCAAAGTGAACCACACAGCGAGGCTTACGCCGCGACCAAAGGGGGCATTGTGTCGCTAACTCACGCCCTAGCTATCTCCCTATCGGAGTACAACATAACGGTTAACTGCATCAGCCCAGGTTGGATCGACACGAGGCACTACAAGGTCAGAGAGGCGGACAAGCGACAACACCCATCGGGCAGAGTTGGATTGCCATCCGACATCGCCCGAATGTGCGAATATTTGTGCCGTGAGGAGAATGATTTTATCAATGGCGAGAATATTACGATTGATGGGGGAATGACCAAGAAAATGATATATTTGGAGTAAATATAACGTAAGTTATAATTTTTAGGAATCCCTATCTTTGTCCGCACACAAGAAAAGACAGATAAAGTTAACTATTCCATGTTGCGAGAGTTGTTTGCCATCTACGCCGAACATCTCTCTGTAATTTCGGATTGATTCAAAAACACACTCAAAGAGGCGCAACCTTTGTGATTGCGCCTCTTTTATCTCTAAATAGATTGCTCTATTATTCGTAGATCAACTCAAAGTCATCTAAATATAATCTGGAGCTGGTGCTTCCTGTGAAGTAATCTCCATATCTAGAGCTTGAACATACAATTGCAATGTGTGTTGGGACTCTGCTTGTGCTACTTTCAATAATAGCTCCTGTAGAATCTGTTAGATCTCGGTAAACCAATTCGATCTCAAATTCGCCCCACTCTTTGCTCGCGTCGAAGATCAACTCTCCATAAGCAATGACATCTGAGCTTGTGGGGTCAAAGAATGTGTTGCTATCCCTTGTGTCGATAATTATTGGGGTCGTTGAGTTGCCTAATATCTCTCCCGTTGAATCCAATCCATAGGTCTCGGCATCCCAGGTTCCTAGGGCGATATATATAGATCCCATGTCGTTATCACCCTTAGGGAGATCATCTAATTTTGAATGGGTGATGACTCCTTGTGTATATTTTGCCCATCCTCTCAATGCTAGTGGTCGTTGGGTAAATGGTCGTCCAACGCCTATTATTCCATTGGTACCTGCCGCCTTAACAAAGTATCCCGTAAAGATATTTCCTGCAGCAAAAACGCCAAGTACGGAGCTTGATGCCAAGTATGCCGAATAGATCCCCGTGCTTCCTGGAGCGGTCTCGGTGTCGGGGAGTGTAATATTGGAATTTGAGTTTAGGAGTGATGCTCCCTTGTTGCCTGTTCCCCAATACTCCTCTTCGCCAACTGCATACGGATACCATGCGTTACCAATTTGTTGCCACCCTTCGAATCCGCTATTAGGTAAGAGAGGTGTGCTCTCGGTTGTTTTCATAACCTCATCCGAACTACTATCGCCTACATATGCTATAAATTCATAGTCACTACTAGGCTCTAGTCCTGTTATCTTTGTCGAAAATACTCCATTCGATGCCGACGATGCCGCGACATCTATCCAATCAGAATCTCCCGACTTGCGATATGCAAAGCTACACGCCGAAGGATCCGATGTATCGCCCGAGGCACTTAGCCATGCAATTGTACCCCACGCATCTACCGAAGATAGGGTAACTGTAGCCTCTATTGCGTTTACATAGATACTCCAAATCTCAGTGCGGTCATGGGCTGTAACCGACACACGCCTTACGCTTTCGAAGCTCGTGTTTGTTAGAGCCTCAATCGTTGGACTATAGGTTGTAATGTCGGATGGACCTAGTTTCATCGATGTGATAGTTAGATCTGATATATCGACCGTCATTTCGTTAACATCGACCTCAACTCTACATTGGGTGGCATCTATACGTTCGTCGCCGATCTGACCCTTAACTTTGAACTCTAGTGGGATCGTTTGTTCTGCTTCGATACTCCAATCGTAGTATTGATATAGATAGAGCGTTGTCGATATGGGAGTTCGCATATCGAAGGTGCCCACGACACTATTTGTGAGTTTAGCACCTGCAGTATATTCCACATTCGAAATCATGACATTGCGAATATCGGTTGTCTCGTCAAGCTCAATTGTCGCGATATTACTCTTCGTATCTATCGATTTTAGGGCAAAGCCATCTCCATTAACCCCCAATATTTCGAGGGTTATGATTGGGTATGGAATATCGTTTTTGATACACGACGCAAATAATAGCATGGCGACAAAAACGAAAATTCGTGATATGTGTTTTAGATATAATCTCTTCATAACAAATAATTTACTCTACCAAAAATGCGTTGTAATACCAAAATTTATAGCAAATACATTGAACATAAAACGCATCTTCGACGAATTACGAGTACCCACTAAATCCATATTTTCATCGTATTGTTTGATGTTTGTATAGTTGAGCCCTCCAAATTGAAACGATAAAGAGGCGCAAACATTGTTGAAGAAGAATGCAGATATACCTGGATTGAAACTCAAATCATAGCTTTGACTATCGCTGTATGTCGTTGTCGTTTGTCCACTATTTTCATACGAAAAGGTTGTTATTCCGTGAGTTGTCGAAAGTTCCACTTCGGCAAAAAGACCAACATTTCCCTTGTCGTCGAGTGGAGCATAAGCGCGGTGAAATATAGCGTAGGAGTAATTTTTGCTCGACAAACTAACATATGGCACATCAAACGATAGGTCGTTGCTCTCGCCCAAATCCAATGTTGTAGATTCGATTTTACCCGAATAATCGACATATCCAAAGCGGAATCCAACCGCGCGGTTATCTCTATATAGATAGGCTCCAAAGGGTTTGATCGAGACTATAGATCCACTCACATTCATATTGGTGATAAGGGTAAAATATTCGGCATTATCGGTGTTGAGGCTATTGTACGACGCTGATACTCCGACCATATATTCACCCTTAAGCATATATTTCTTTTTGTTGATCCCTCTGTCTACTCTGCGCTCCATGAATGGCGTTAGCTCAACATCTGATTCCGATACCAAATCAATATCTTCGCTGAGGTTGGTGGCGCTTAATTTTCCAAAACATAGAAGCAATGGAACTATTAATAGTGCTAATTTTCTCATAATTTACCCTCCTTACAAATATATTGAAACTCCCAAACCGATGCTAAGTAGGTTGATCTTGAAACTCAAACTCGAAGAGTCAATCTCTCCTACATAGATTTGATTATGAACTTGATCCGTATGTGCATAGCTCGCGCCCAACATTCCGATCGAAACCTCGATCGCCACATCATTGGTTGCAAATGCCACGATTCCTGGCGACACACCAATCCCTAGGGTATAACCCTGCGCGAATGTACCACTTACGGGAGCATCGTTTGCAAATTTGGATTGAAAACCTCCAGCCTCAACCTCCAAATCTGCAAATAGAGCAAATCTTCGTGCTCGACCCAAAGGGATATATTGTCTAGCAACAGCCGATGCGCTATATGAATGTTCCAGCGCGTAGAAATCATTTACCTCGATTGAGATTCCATCATCGCCTCCGATAGACAACCCAGCATCCTCAATACGCAATAACGATCTACCGTAGGTAAATCTCAAACCTGCCGCCATATTACTCTTAAATACATACGACACAGTTGGTGTGATGCTAACAGAATACCCTTGAGAGTTAATACCATCGACAAGTAGAAAAGTGTAGTTGTCGTTTTTGTGTGCCGAGTATGATCCCGTAGCGCCAACTATCCATTGACCCTTAGGCACAAACTCAGTCGAGAGCTCCACCAAACCTCTGTTTTGACGAAACTCTTCGCGGATTTGCTCTTCGCTTTTATCCCTAAAATTTTCAGACACAGACTCCTCTGTGGCGTATGTGTGCCCTAAAGTGAACACACATGCCCAGAGGAGTGTTGTGGTGAATTTTATTACTCTTTTTAACTCTATCACTTAATGTTATAGGTTTTTAGATTTCTATTAATATCCCAATTCAAAATCATCTACATACATTGTACTACCCGAAACTCCCACTTTGTAATCTCCATAGGCACTCGATGCACATGAGATTACGATAGTGTAATCCTTAGTTGGTATAGTTTCGGTATCGTAATAATATATTGGCAACTCTAGTTGTATCAATTCGTCGGTTGATGTTGACTCGTCAACAAACATCGAAGCGTAACCAATGATGTCACCCTCTGCTGTACTTGTTTGTGTTGTTGGATCCCAAACTCCTGTAGGGTCACTTGCTCCACTTGCGGTAGCGTGTTGAGAATCCCAATCTACAATCGCCAAGAAGATACGACCGCGGTCTTGAGAATAGGTCTCTCCACCCTCTGCTGGATCTGTGATAGAGCCCGTAGCCAACGATGCTGCATACTTCAATTTCAAGCTACGTGGACGACTTTCCCATGTAAATGGACGACCAAACGAAACTGTACCTGTGAAAGATGAATATTTGAAATCACCATAGAATACATTACCTGCAGCTATTACACTCACAACAGTTGTTGTCGCCAACTTAGCGCATGTCGCTCCATTAACGGTTGCTTGACTACATAATTTATATGTAGTCCAAAGTGCAGTGAAGTTTCCACTATCCCACGACGAACCGCCGTTGCTTGTGCTGTAGCAATATAGCGATGAACTATTCATATCTCCATCTGGAATTGTTTGTACTCCATCATTGATTGTGATCTCCTTCGATTCAAATGAAACTCCGTCAACCACTAGGCGACACTCATAGCTTCCGCCTGCCCATACACCTCCCGATGGAGTGTATTGTGTGAGTCCTGCTTCATTTACCTCCGCAGTCCACTCTGGTTTGATAGATGCACTATATTCATTATCTACACCTGTAGCAACGAGTTCGAAAGATTCCCATGAATCTTCACCCGATGCGCGGAACTCAACAGCTGCGGTTGTATAATCACCAAAGATTGATGCCGAGACTGTTGCTGTGTTATTCCAAAGATCTATGTTGCTAAACTCTCCGATACTACTTGTACCTTCTGTGTTCTCATCTCCGCTATCATCCTTATCCTCTTCTTCCTTATCCTCTTCCTCGTATGTGAAGTAGAAATCGTCGTTAAATTCAACAGTTGTTGTATCTACAGTTACATCTCCAAGAAGGTTAAGAGCTTGATTCTCGTAATCATATCTGAATGTAAGGATATTCTCCTCACCAGCATTTGCCGACCCGATAACTCCACTTACCGAAACAGCAGAGCCATCACCAACTCTCACACCATCAAATTGCCAAGCGATAGATTTCGAATCATCATCAAGGATGAAATAACCCGAACCATCAGCCGTGAGTGTCAATTTATCTTGATAGCTATCAGCCAACATATCGCTTGTGATTGCATCTCCAGCAACTAATGTAACTTTATAACCCTCTGCAAGATACTCATCGAGAGTTGTCTCATCGAAGTTAATTGTTACAACTGTGTTCAATATGTTGCATGTAACACCTACCGCTGTTGTGCTACCTGCTGTGATTGCGAAGTCGCTCTCGCCGTAGTACGATAGATCATCTTTGTCGGTTGTCATAACAACACCCGAACCCAAATCCAAAGTCAAGTTATAGTCACCCGAAATAAGGGCAATTGTCTCGGGAGACTCCGTAGCTGGATCATAATTACGAATCAAAGCGTCGTTGCTATCATATATCTTAAGAACGCTATTGCTAAAAAGCTCATCCGCACTACCCGATATAGATGATCCTGCTTTGGTTACCGATTTTGTCTCGATTGCAATCGAAACACCTCCTTCATTATCAGAGTAGTTGTAGTCTTGATTATCTACAAGTACATCGCTACAACTTGCCATAAAGATTGCAAGCGACGCAAATAATGTTATATTTTTCATATTCATGATTACTCTCCTTCAACTATTACCATTATTGTTTTTGTACATGTTCCCGATGCGTCGCCTAGTGTGACTACAAAATCGGTCATTGATCCTGAATCCGAAATCGCCGCAAGTAGTGGCATAAAGATAGTTATATCTAGAACCAACTCTTTACGTGGCTCGTATTCGCCACTCTCCTCATTTAAACATGTAGTAATATCATCACCCGTAGGGAATCCAAATTCATTAAGAACCCCCTCCATTTCGGGAGTTGCAGGGTTTACCAAATCCATATTTTGAGAAAGATTGATACCCGCGAGCTCCTCTTCGGTCAAAGTGTCACTATTGATTTGAAGATTCAACGATGTGATTCCTGTTTGTGATGTCATATCAATAACCACAGGGAGAGTTGTCGTTGTAGAGATTTCATATCTCACACCATCCGAAGTCTCATCTGCAAGGTAATATATCGTGCCATCCTCGCCATCTCTCCACTCTATTGTGCATGTAGCGATGCTAGTTGAATCATTCTCCTCTTCTTTATCCTCATTCTCCTCTTCGGTTGTGCCTTCGTTTAGCTCAGCCTCTCCCTTCTCGTAAAAATCACCATTGGTAATATCTACCTCAACATCTGTGCTCTCTACTGTAGAGCTTGTTGAAACCTCAAATGATACAGTTCCTGATTCTACATCTGGAGTCTCCGAAGATACGCTAATTGTGATATTACGATATTGTCCTGCAGCAACATCCTCGATCTCTTGCGACCACGAAATTGCAACATATTCAGCTGTTTCGCCCTCTGCTGCAGTGTTGTACATACCGCTCAACGATAGAGTCATAGTCGTATTGTCTTCTTGCTCTGCGAAGTATGCAACATCTCCGTCACCCACAAGATCTCCATTCTCATCGAGAGTGTAGATAGCCTCGATGCCACCAAACTCAACGATTACTGTTAGTGGAAGATCATCAGCCTCAAGATCCTCGCTTTTGAACTTCGACAATAACTCCTCCGACAATGCTACCGTTGCTTTGATATTTGCAAGTGTACATATTACATCGTCAACAAACTCGCTAACCTCACTCTCTGCAATCACAAAGCTATAATCTTTAGACGCATACTCTGGAGTATCCCATCCCAAAGCCTCGATTTGAGTCTCATATGATCTTGCGCTGAGGGTGTAGTTTCCTGCCAAAAGCTCAACACCGTCGCTCAACGCCTTTATCTCAGCAAATGTCATAGTGATTGACTCTTGTTCGCTATCGGGGTCTTCGTTGGTGATAGTTACAAAATAACCATCCGTGTCGATTGTATCATCGCTATTTGCATCATCGCTATTTGTGTCATCGCTTTTCGTTGTGTTGAAATCCTCACTCTCAAGATCAACCAAAAGTTCCAACGAACTAAACGACAAGTATCCTGTTCCGATCTCCGTATCTTCAGATGATGATCCACCCGAAGTTACGTTGTCGGAGTTGTTGTAATCAATATCTTCTAATCCACAACTCACTGCAAGAGCTGCGATTACCACCATTGTAGTAGCTATAAATTTATGAATTTGTAGTTTCATTTTCTTTCCTGGTTTATTTTTACTCCTCAGTTTCAGTAGTGATAGAACCACTATTTACATCTACTGTTGTTGTACTTACTGTTGTGATTGTTCCATTTATTGTAATTGTAATAGAGGCACCTCCAGTATCAGACGCATCTATTATCACATTATTCATCATACCTTGATTAGCCACACCAACCTTAGTTGTCGCAAATGTCACACTTGGAGCAACTCCCGTTCCAGGATCTTGCTTTATAGCTGTACCACCGACATACAAATTAGTGTTTGCCTCAACAAATAGGATAGACTCATCGGCATCATCCGCCAAAGGGAAATCAAGCTCTATGCTTCCTCCAGCCTCTGTTGATAACTTTAGCGTAGCTCCTCCTGCAAAGTAGGTATTGAAATCATCTGTTACTTGAAGTTTGACAATAGAGTTTGCTAGAGTTGCATTCATCGACGCTGTAATACTCTCGTTAGCAACAATCGTGAAATCTAGGGTGTCGGTGAAAAATGCGTTTGTTGCACTTTCGACATCTATACCCTCGCCATATGAAACAATTGCGGTGTAATCGCCAGCCGACATTTCGGGTGCATCGTATGCACTAAGATTAGCATACTCTTTGTAGAGGTTATACTCGGTGCCACTCTCCGAGTCGGTAATTTTCTCATAAATAGCAAGTTTCAGATCACTTGCACTAGGCACCAATTCCGTTGGAATTGTGTAGGTGCTATTCTCTGCTTTGGAAGCAATGGTCGCACCGACCTCATTTGTAATCTCGGCATAGAGAGCCACAGAGCCTACGCCCTCATTTTTCGAGACTTCGAATGAATCATTCACTGAGCACGCTGCAAGGAGCGATGCAAATAGAATGTACGATTTTCTATTCATAATAAAAAGTTCTTAATTTGGGATTCAACACAATTAAAACACCATTAATGGTTCAATCTATTGAATCCAGATAAATAAGTTGGTAATTTTTTGTTTAGTGATTAAAATTGAACCTTAAAAAAACAATGGCTCAAAATGTAGAAACGCTCGAAATAGACTATTTATTATTCAATGATACAACTAAAAAATCTTTCAGACGAAAGATAATAACCTCTCTAGGTATATGATATTTAATTATACAAAAATAGCATCCTTCAAAAACGTGACTACTCCTACTCATGCTAATTGTTAATACTTCATAAGCTACTATTCGTTTAAGTTGTAAAATCGTTATTTATACGCATAATTCATGCCAAAAAATAGATGGATAAATTATACCTTTAATTATATTGGAAATCAACACCTATAAAAAGAAGCAAAATAGGTATTTAAATCTCCGCAATACACACTCCTTAACCTCACAAATGTAATTAAATTTATTCATATACCAAACTTAGACCTACATTTTTTAGAATATTACGTAGAAATACCACCGATGAAATTATGATCTTTTTTTGTAAATATCACATACTAATTAATCAATTTTATTTACCTTTGTGCGGTTTTTTTAGATTTTATTATTTCTATGCTATTTATTGTAAAAATAATAAGCTGTTTCAATCAATACTAGCTTCAGAGAGCAAAATCTAAATTATTAAATTTTAATTTATTAATCTTAATTTCAAAAACAGCCAAATGACATTTATAGATACCCACGCCCACCTATACGACCCCGCGTTCGATGAAGATCGCGCCGAAATAATCCAACGTAGCATAGACGCAGGAGTCACAAAAATCCTACTCCCCGATGTCGACTCCACCACACGCGAAGCGATGCTCCAAATGGCGCATAAATTCGAAGGAGTATGCTATCCCATGGTTGGCGTACACCCAACATCCATAAATGAATTTGGTGATTCATGGCACAACGAAATCGAACTCGTTCGCCAAGAGCTACACGACCATCCCAACCGCTACATTGCAATTGGCGAGATAGGCATGGATCTATATTGGAGCAAAGATTTCGAATCACAACAACGCCAAGCATTTGTAGCACAACTAGATCTATCGCTTGAATACTCTCTCCCCGTCGCCATCCACGTACGCGACGCATGGGACGCAACAATCGAAATCCTCTCACTATATAAAGGCAAAGGGTTGCGAGGTGTTATACACGCCTTCTCGGGCGATATAACGGCATACAACACCATCCGCGAAGTTGGCGAGTTTGTCTTCGCGATTGGAGGCGTTGTAACCTTCAAAAAAGCATCACTGGCAACTGTCGTAGCACAAATGGCGATCGAAGATCTAGTTTTGGAGACCGACGCACCCTATCTCACCCCCACACCTCACCGAGGCAAACGCAACGAATCATCATATATTCCACTCATCGCGGAGTTCATCGCAAAACTAAAAGAGGTTACAGTAGAGGAGGTTGCGCAAATCACCACGACAAACGCGGAGCGAATATTTAAAATTTAAATTAGGCGAAAATTTCAGAAAATGGATGCAAAAAAAAGCGTTGAAACATTCACTGCTTCAACGCTTTACCGTAGATTGTTGCAACGATAATTGGAGAGTAGCTTTGTAATCTAAAAAAGCAACCATAAAGTCCCTACAACTTTAAAGCATCAATTCGATCATACGCCTCGTTTATTCTCTCTTGTGATATTGCGCCTGCTTCGACTTGTGACACTATTGCGTTGATTATTACGTCGGTAATATGTTCGCCCATCTTTGTGGGGAGGTTGCTGCTAAGGATCAACATATCGGTTCCTGCGTTGATTGTGAGGGTTACAGCCTCGGCATCGGTGTAGTGGTCGGTGATCGCTTTCATGTGCATATCGTCGGTTATAACTACACCATCCCACCCCATTTTTTGACGCAATATCCCTGTTATGATTTTGTGCGAGAGGGTTGCTGGATATTTATCATCTAAATTAGCGTTGAACACATGCGATACCATAACCATATTGTTGGTCACCCCCTCCGCTGTTAGGAGTTTTTGATATGGTATAAGTTCACACTCTTGCCATGTCGATGTTACGTCGGTGATCCCTAAGTGGGTGTCGTTGAGCGATGAACCATGCCCAGGGAAGTGTTTGATTGCTGTGATGATACCCTCTTTGTGGTGCTCATCCATAACATACCCTGCATGTGTTGCAACCACCTCTGCATCACTCGAAAAGGAGCGACCAAAGCGACCTATGGCGGGGCATTCGGGGTTGATATTGACATCGACACAAGGAGCGAAGTTGGTATTTAAACCCAATTCACGAAGTTGCTTTGCTGTGGCGTGAGCCTGCGCGCGCGTTACGGATTCATCGTTCTTTTCGCCCAACGAGAGTTGAGTTTCCGAAGGGACAAAACCATATCGATCCTTCAAGCGATTCACCATGCCACCCTCTTGATCTATAGATATAATTATGGGATAATCCGCCATTTCGCGGATCTGAGTACATAGTTTGGTGAGGCGTGCCTTGAAATCAATTTTGGCAAGTTCCTCGGCAGGGAGTCTCTTCTCTTCGTTGGTCACAACATTACTTTCGAAGAGGATCACACCACCCACTCTGCGTTTGGTTATATCCTCTATTATCACAGAGTTAGGTTTAATCTCGACACCTGGCAAACCGACGATTATCATACGCGCAGCGCGTTGTTCCAAAGGTAGATCTGCAGTGGGAGTTTTGCTACTTGCGCACGATGACGACAGTGCGAAGAGTGCTATAAGTATTAGGGTTTTAATATTTTTCATACGTAAATTAAATCATTATAAATAGCTATATTTCAGCTATTTTGTTAATATTCTTTGTGTTTTGACAAATTAAGAGTTAGCCCTTGTCTTGTGAACAATTGCACAGATGG
>JBCQUZ010000063.1:0-12384 GCA_047173645.1 Rikenellaceae bacterium | reverse complement strand
TTGGTAAGACCGCCATTGTCGATACACTTGGCGATAACGGCGAGCAGTTGGGGCGCATAGAGTGGTTAATGGATGAGCTGATAAATCAACAAGAGTTCTACGTTGATTCGATTATTCTCACTGCCTCAGCCTCTCCAGAGGGGAGTTTTGCTCTGAATGACAGACTTGCCAAAGGGCGAGCATTGTCGCTAAAGGAACGATTAGTTAGTAGGTTTGGTAATGATGTCGATACGCTGATTTCGGTTCGTTGGATAGCTGAGGATTGGTCAGAACTTAGTCGTTTGATAGTATCAAACAAGATCAGCAATGCCGATAAGATCAACGCCATAATCACCTCGACCACCAACCCCGATAGCCGAGAGTACTTAATCAGATCGAAGTTCCCAAAGGAGTATGCTCAGATCCGAAAGGAGCTATACCCCAAACTACGATCAGTAAGTTTTAAGTATGATTTAAGGCGAGTAGGAATGGTCAAGGACACGATCCACACCACCGAAGTAGATACTATCTACGCAAGAGGATTTAAGCTGTTGGAGGAGCGACGATATAGCGAAGCATACAAGGTGCTGAACGAATATCAAGACCACAACTGCGCATTGGCGATGATGTCATTGGGCTATGACGAGACCGCATACAAGATCCTCTGCGAGATACCTCAGAACGACAAAACCTACTACTTGAGGGCGATACTATGCTCCCGATTGGGCTACATCGAGGAGGGGCGCAGATGCTTCCTTGAGTCGTGCAATCTCAACTCAGTTATGGAGTATCGAGGCAAGCTCGACCCCGAAATATCAAACCTACTAAAAGGAGATTAAAATGAAACGACTAATAATTTGCTGTTTGGGTGTGGTTGCGTTGTCAAGTTGCACCAAACTAAGTGAGGAGATCTACGATGAACAGATCAAACGACCTCAGATAGATGTGGATATAGAGCGACCCCAATGGGACTCTATTCCACAAATAGATAACGATTTAGAATTTGAATTGAACGAGTAATATGAGATATGTAAAATCAATATTAGCAGCTCTATGCCTATGTGCTGGAGCTGCAACCCTCACCTCGTGTGAGGATAAAATCGAGGTGCAGCAGGTCTACGACTTTGCACTGCAAACGATGCCTGTGCAGAGCGAGATCAAGTTAGGCGAGACAGCCGAGATACGTTGCCAACTCCTAAAAAATGGCGACTACGACGATGCCAAATTCACAATCCGCTACTTCCAACCCGATGGCGAGGGAGAACTGCGAATGGACGATGGCACGCTGTTCCTACCCAACGACCGCTACCCACTCGACCGAGAGGAGTTCCGCCTCTACTACACCTCCAACTGCACCGATGCTCAGACAATAGACATCTACATCGAGGATAACTTCGGACTAATCTCTGTTAGCAACTTTACATTCAATAATGAGAGTGTTGATGATGCTATTGAATAAGATACACAATATAGATGCGTTGTCGGGTTTACGATCGTTGCCCGACAACGCTATTTCCTGCATTGTCACCTCTTTTATGCATTCTATCTATTTAACAAATCCGCTAATATCACAATATTTAGATAAATTATCAAACAATTTTTCCTCAGAAATAATTCGATTTAGGCTATAAGCATTATGAATAATACTCTCATCATACCCTGATAGCTTTCTTGATGTAATATCATTTTTACAAACAGTAAAGAAAATGTTTAAATTATTGTCAGTATATTTTAGGTGAGGTTGCAGTATGCTTTTTTCATTTTCATTAATCAATGAAAGGTCATCGCACATATCATTTAAAGTTGAAGTGATACAAGAGATGTTATTACTAACACTCCACATATTAGTGTATTCTTCTTTTGTCAGCTAATGACAGGATATGTCACATATTGCTGAAATTCAGATATTTGCAATAGAGCATAGAGTGAAGTGCTAACGGATTTGCAACGTGGTTAGTTCTGCAGTTTGCGGTTGTTTGCATTGCAGTATTGTTGCTTTTAGTATTCCTTGCACGTAGAAACAAAGGTAGATAAAAAAGGTGAATTTCCAAGAAATCTACCCATTTGATTTATTTATAATTGTGAAGATCTAAAATTTAGAGCTATCCAATGCATCGCACGTCAGATGATTGACGCATGGACAGAAGGGAAAGTATAAATAGAGTTGGGTAGTAATGGCACATTGTTGATTCCCGTCATTGAGATTTATCCATTATATGACTAATTATATGAAGCTAATGGTTCGGATATATATACTATAAAAAAGAGCGCAACTTTTCGCTGCGCCCATAAATTAAAATGATATATTCATTATAAATAACATCCGCATAATATCTCGAAGTGCCGATAGCTAAATTCAATATATCCAGATGCCACATCTCTTTCGTAAATTAGAACTTTAACATCTGAAGAACCGATTGGCTCTGTGAGATTAACATTTTCAATAGATACCTTTATTCTCTAAAATCATCTTTACGCTTTGAGCCCTCTGGTAAGTACAGATGACTACTGTGATTAATTTGTCATTCATAATGGATCATTTTTATTGGTTATTAAATTCTGATTATTATATCTTTAACTCAAGACTCATCAAGATATAGTTTGCTCGCTTTTGATTGCCTATTTTCATACTCTGGAAGTTCGGAGATAGGCGAAAGAACGTTGTTGGCGCATAGTCAACGCCAACGATTATTGCATCACCATCAAAGGCGGAGTTTTGTATCTTGTTAGGCTTTAGAAGATCGTATCGTCCATATATATCGAGCTTTTTATATAGTGGCACAGTTGAATAAAAAGAGTATCCCGACATGTCAATATTTTCGGCAAATTGGAAGTTATATGATTTGTTATACTCTGCTCCTACTGAGAATTTTTCGTGCTCGTATCCTGCAAATAGCGCATACGAGATCTGATCTTGCGACTCTGTGAGAGAGAGCATATCTTGGTAATAGTCAAAATATCCACGCAGTGTCAGCCCCTCAATAGGTTTGTATGTAGCTCCGATACCATAGCGATTTTTATTGTTTTGGTTAGCAAACTTGCGTCCTTCACCATTGGTTATTGCAACATCAATAGAGAGAGCATCAGAGATATTATAACCTACCAAAACTCCAATATCCTCGCAGAAGGTGTAGCCATACTGCTCTTGGAATGACTTGAAGATATAACGGTGTCCCCAAACACGCTCCTGCTCGGAGAACTGCATTAGGTTGATAAGACCCATCGAGACAAAGAAATCGTCGTTGCGCCAATCAATCTGTATGTTTTTGAGATAGGTGTTAAACTCCATTTTACCATTAACATTGAGTGTCTCAACATTTACAACTCCCTTTGCCGAGAATCCTTCGGGGAGCGTCACGCCATAGCCGATAAATGCTCGGTCGAGATTAAAGCCTGAGATGTCATTCTCTGCGTTGAGAGAAGTCTTGTAGTTTGTGAATACCGTTAGAATTGGTTTGCCCTCCATTTTGAAGGGTTCTTCGGCATAAGTTGCCACCGAGGTGAGTAGCATTGCTACCGCAATTAATAATTTTTTCATACTGTTTCAGTTGATTTTTTGCCTCCATAAAGGATAGCATATATTACTGGAATAAAGATAAATACTAACAAAAGTCCGAAGATCAGTCCTCCTATAACCACAACCGACATAGGTTTGAGCATCTCGGTGCCACCACCAATTGATAGAGCCAAAGGAAGAAGTCCAAAGAGAGAGTTTATATCGGTGATAAGGATTGGGCGCAGACGTGCCACGGTAGCTTGTCTAATAGCCTCGAATAGCTCAACACCTTGCTCACGAAGTTCATCGATAAACGACACTAACAGAATACCATTGTTAATCTCCATACCCGTAAGCATTATAATACCAATCAGAGCGGTTATACTTATTGGTGTCCCTGTGATGTAGAGGGCATAGGATATACCCACCAGAGAGAGAGGAATACGAATAATAATAATCAGAGGTTTGACAAAATCCTCGAAGTATATAACCATAACAGCATAGCCTAAGAAGAGAGCTAACAGCAGAATCAACATCATCTGCGTCATATTATCTGCCAGCATTGACGATTGACCTCCATAGGTGAGTTTATATGATGCAGGCATATTAAGCTCGGAGAGTTGGCTCTTTAGAATCTCTGTTGCATCGCCTACTGTTTTGCCCGATACATTTGCCGTTACCTTAATCATACGATCTTGGTCTTTACGTGCAATTTGAAGAGGTCCGAGGCTCTTTTCGACATCGGCAACGACGCTTAAAGGGATCTTAACACCGCTCTTTGAGTAGATAAATAGATGCTCAATATCCTTTTCTGAGGTGATCTCACGCTCATTCACAACTACTCGTATTGGGTAGTAGTAGACACCCTCCTTATAACGTGTAGGCACGACGCCACCCACCATACTCTGCACAGCCAAGCCGACATCCTCGATTGATAATCCATAGCTTGCTGCAATGTTTTTATCAACTTTAATTTGATACTCTGGCTTTGTAAGGCGGAGCGATATATCTAAGGCTGTCAAAAACTCATTACCACTAATGTGATCTTTGATTGACGATGCTACACCATAAATATCCTCTATCGACTCACTGCGTGGAGCGAGCACCTCCAACTCAATATCGAACTGACCCGTCTGGCGAATACCCTTCATCTTGGTATGGAAGATCTTAACCATAGCCCCAGGGATTTTTATCGCCTTCATAATCTTTGGGCGCAGTGTTTCGAGATATTCATCTGTGTTTTGTGGTCTACCTTCAGCAGATACAAGCTCAATATTTAACTCTCCCTCAAAACTCTGCTCCGTAGTGACCAATCCCCACACCTTACCACCTGCAAGAGTTGCGTAGTTCTCAATATATGGTTGCTTCTTGACTACATTTTCGATCTGTGATAAAGCTCTGTCTGTCTCCTCCATAGAGGTGCCAGTAGGCATTATCACCTTAACGGTTATCAATCCATCATCGGCACTTGGCAAGAACTCCGAACCTGTATTTTTGAGGTAGTGGTAGCCTGGGATCAATAGAGCAAGGAACAATAGAAGTACTAACCACTTAAATCGCAATGATAAAGAGATCATTGGTCGCAAAACGAAGATCAGACCTTTGATAAATAGATCTGATAGCTTACCAATAATACCTTTCTTGGGCGATCCGTGTTGATTTTTACCATAGAGCAAAGAGATTAGCATCGGTGTCACAGTGAGAGCAACCATCATTGATACAAAGATGATAATAGCGATAGTAATTGCTAACTCCTTAAAGAGCAACGACACCATTCCATCGCCCAATAAAAATGGGATAAAGAGTACCAAGAATGTAATCGTTGCCGAGACAATAGCACCACTAATCTGTGTTGCTCCCTTTAGAATTGGATGTTTCTCGTTTGGCTGAGTATCTTGTATTCGGGTGATATTTTCAATCATCACGACACTATTGTCGAGCACCACGGTCATCGCCATTACGAGACCTCCCAACGTAAAAATATTTATTGAGAAACCGAACAGATCCATAAAGAAGATGGTCGTTAAGAGCGTCACAGGTAGGCTTAGTATTAGCACCACCAATCGTCGCCACCCCGACAAGAAGAATCCAGTAATAAGGATAACCAAAATAGCGGACATAATAAGTGAATCCTGCACACCTGATATTGCCGAGCGAACATACTCCGCTTGGTCATAGATCATATCAATTTTGACACTACCACCAAGCTCAGTGCGTAGCTCCTCGACACGCTCTGTGATAAGATCCGACACCTCGATAGTGTTGGCATCTGCTTGTTTGAAGATAGATAGTCGCACACCCTCTACCGAATTACTCTTGGTGCGGATACGTTGCAGTGAGTGAGAGTCCTCGATGGTTGCTATATCTCGAAGATAGATTTTACCTCCATTTGGGGATTGTGTAATTACAAGATCTTCAATATCGTCGAGACTCTGAAATTCGTTGTAAGTTCGTAATATATAGTCGTGTGTCGTAGTTATCATACGACCGCCCGTCATATCAAGATTTTCTGCTTTGAGACGCTTCGCCAAGAGATCATACGAGATATTATAGCCTTGCAGTTTGTTTTGGTCGATATGAACCCTTATCTCACGGCTCATACCTCCCGAAAGCGCAGCACCTGCCGAACCCTTTACTGAGGCGAAACGATCCTGAAAATCATTCTCCACCCACGTTCTAAGCTGTGTAAGGTTGAGATTGTCGGATGACACCAATAGCTCCACAACGGGCAACTGCGTAGGGTCAGCCTTAAAGACTACAGGCTCTAAAATACCACTTGGTAACTCCTTGCGGACAAGTCCCATCTTCGCCAACACATCTTGATATGCGACATCTCGATCGACACTATAATCGAAGTTTACCAGCAGAGTATATACTCCCTCCTCACAAGTGGATTCGATATAGTCGAGGTCATCGACTGTAGCGATTTTGCGCTCTACAACTGAGGCTACCTCATTTTCAATCTGTTCAGGTGTAGCACCATCCCAATAGACATAGACTTTGACCATCGGATAGGTAATATCTGGAAGCAGATTCACTGGCAACTTCATAAAGCCAGCAATACCCAATATCACAAACAGTATCATCGTAATGATAGTGCCTGCTGGGCGAGTGATAGTTTTAGCTGAGATATTCATTACTTCGTGATTTTAACCTTTTTATTCTCTTTCAGAAGATCTTGACCCTTGATAACGATCTTTTCACCCTCCTTTATACCAGAAGCAACTTCAGCATAACCATTTGAAGAGAGACCTGTAGTAATAACACGTTTGTGTACTAATGAGTCAGCATCTACGCAATATACAAATTGCTCATCTGTTTGATTTGAAAGAATAGAGTTTGTTGGAATGGTGAGCACATCATCTCGTGAATTTGTTGTGAGATTGATCTCTGCAAGCATACCCTCCATAAGTTCTACATTCTCGGAAATGGTAAGGTCAAACTTTATAGATCGTGTTTTAGGGTCAATCTTTGGATATATCAATGAGATACGTCCGTGTATCTCTTTGTCAGGATATGCCATTAGTTTAAGTGGCAAAACCTTTCCCTTTTTAATAATAGAGAAATAACGCTCATTGACCTCAGCTTTGAGAACCAACGAATTGGGGTTGTATATCTCGATCAATGACTCGCCTGCACTTACTTGACTGCCATTATCTATATATCGTACTGACACCTCTCCTGCAAGCTCCGAAGTGATTATTAGCTTTTGGTACATATCCTTAGCAAAGGATAAATCCTCAGATAGTCTCTGACGAAGGCTATCATTTGTAGCTTGACGAATCTCATTCTCGTATTTAGCCATCAATGCGACACGATTCTCAGGGTTGATCTCGGCAATTACATCACCTCGCTTGACAGAGTAGTTCTCTCGCACATTTAGCTTAGTGATAATACCATTTGAGGGTGATTTAACGACTCCAACAATATTTGGTTTCACCTCACCTGCAATGACGATCTGTTCTGAAATATCCTGCTTCGCAACAGAGTATGTCGCAACCCAAGTTGGAGGAGTAGATTTTTTAGTCGTCTGAGCTTTCTGCTCTTTTACTCCGCACGAGGTCATCATTGCCGAAAGGAGGAGTAATGTTAAAATTTGGCTCTTCATTTTATCTCTGTTTTTTTATTGTTTAACTAATGGATAGGTGTCATAACCTTTGAGGTAGTGTAGTTTGGCGATCAATTCAAGGTAATTAACTATCGTCTCACGATAGATTAGTGTCTGCTCAGTGAGGATAGATTGTGCATCAAGAAGATTTAGGATACTCTCCTCACCACCCTCATATAGCACCATTGCATTTTTGAGCGTCACATCCGACATCTCGATCAGCTCCTCATTCTGTCCGATCTCCTTCTGCTTTCCTGATATTAAAATTGACGTAGCATCTATCTCACGCTCAATATCTGTTAAGGTCTGCGACTGCTCCTCTCGAAGTTGTGTGATTCTGATATTGCTGCTCGCTATACGATTTTTGTAACTCGCTCCTTGTCCCCAAGGTAATCTATAACTAATACCGATACCAATATTATAGTTGAAATTATCGCCAAATGGGATATATCTACTCTCCCAATTCGATGCAGCATAAGAAAATACCGTTGGTCGATTTTGCTTTGTGTAGAATCTATTTTGAGCTAATTGCTGTTCGATACGCTCATCAAAAGTGCGCACCAATGGGTGATCCTCGATTCTATTTGAGTTAGCTCTTTTTGTAATATTGTAACCGTATATATCTTCAGCATCTTCTGTAATCTCTATTGTCGCAGATTGTTTAATGAATGCTAAATTTTTGAGTTGCGATAGTCTTTCGTTGTATTTAGTCTTTGCTGTCGTTATTTCTCGCTCTTGAACAGCAATGCTAATCTTAGTGCGTTGCAGATCGAGATTTGTCACTTTGCCGATACGGTATAAATTCTCTGCGACACGTAGCTGATCTTTAAGTCTTAGAATTGTAGTTTCATAAATCTCAATATCATTCGCATTATTTAATACCTCAAGGTATGCAAGAGTAACAGCGAGTGCAATATTATGCTTTATCTGCCTGCGCAACTGTTCGTTAATCGAGATATTCGACATCGACAATGCACGCTCCTGCTTGTTTGCACCCCAATCGTAAAGAAGTTGATAGGCACTTACCTCGATAAGCATATCGGTATTTCCTCCACCTAACATCTTCTCCTTACTTGGCTGTAACCAACTCCAATATGAATATGTTGCACCCGTATTAAATTCAGGCTGCCACTTACGAGCAATCTGCTGTACATCATTGAGCGTCATCTCATCGTTAAGTCGATTAGCATTAATCTCAAAATTGTTCTCTATCGCTGAATCTATCAACTCCCTCAGAGAATAACCTCGTGGCTTATTTTCAGCCGCCTCAGCTATATTGTTAGCTAAAAATAAGACAGCAATAAAAAATAATAATCTCTTCATTTTTTTATATTTAATTCGTAAAATTACGAACATTGTTTTTAAAAGAGTAGCCATATATTTCAATGGCTATCCTTAATGTATTTACTCTAAATTGTCATCCTCTTCATACTCTTCCTCGTCCTCTTCGCTTTCGTCCTCTACTTGCTTAGTGTACTCCCTCTGCATTTCGTTAATTTCCTGCATACAGCTGCAACTGTGAGTCACTGGGGGAAAGATGAAGTTCAAGAACTTCGATATAAAACTACTCATAGAGATATTATTGACAAGATGTACTACATCCACCTGGAGCGCAACCTGTCTGCACAACTTTTTGAGCCGATGCAACAAGCTCGGACTCGGTAGGTAACTTTGAGTATCTGTCGACCATCATTCCTTGTTGGTTTATCACTACGATGTAGCTATCCTTCAACTTCTCTTTGATATTAAGCATTGTTATGAGCTTGCTCTCTGCCTTGTCGTTGGCATCAAATGATATTGTTGCTGCGCTATTACCTAACTGTGACGAGGCTGCCTCGCATAACTCTTTAGCTGATTTGTCGCTCTCGAAACTATCGTTTGTAACATTGATAAATACCGATTTACCTTGACTCATTAGGTATGATATTTCGCTGAATTTAGGTGTCGGGATAACCTCGGCAATGCTCTCGGCTGTGATCTGATCCTCCAACAGACCTCCCAATGTAAGTCCTCTGTCAGATATTACCAACACAAGCGGAAGTGGTGCACCAGCGAGTTGATACTCACTAACGAGTGACGCATTAGCCTCTGCTGTTGCATCCATCTCAACAACCTCTACACGCTCATTTTCGACTGCCTCAGCCAATGCTACAATCTTTTCTGCCGAGTTTGCCTTATCGCTCACTACAAGTAGTACTGTCTTTTTTGAATCACTTGCACTCTTGAGCTGATCGCTTACGGATATTGTTGTTTGTGCTGTGCAGCTTACTGCTGTGAGTAGCGAAAATAGTATTGTCGCTTTTGAAATTCTGTTTTTCATTTTTTATTGTTTTAAAAGTTTATTTATATGGAAACCAACCTCGTGTGTTGTTGGCAATTTTTACTAACATCAACATTATCGGAACTTCAACAAGCACACCGACCACCGTAGCAAGTGCTGCACCCGACTGCAGTCCAAAGAGCGAGATTGCCACTGCAACTGACAGCTCAAAGAAGTTGCTCGCTCCGATCATTCCTGCTGGAGCTGCTACACTGTGTGGCAACTTCGCAGACTTTGCCCATAGGTAGGCTACGAAGAATATCAATACTGTTTGTAGTATTAGCGGCACAGCGATTAAAGCTATGTGGAGCGGATTTGCCATAATAGTCTCGCCTTGGAAAGAGAATAAAATTATGAGCGTAAGCAACAATCCACCAATGGTTACATTATCAAACTTCTTGATAAACACGCTATTGAAATACTCTACACCTCTATTCTTAACCACCACAAGGCGAGTCACCACACCAGCAACAAGAGGTATAACCACAAATAATGCAACTGACAACAGTAGTGTATCCCAAGGAATCTCCACCCCTCCGACACCCAACAGCAGAGCTACAATAGGCACAAATGCGACCAAGATAATAAGGTCATTCACGGCAACCTGAACGAGCGTGTAAGATGGGTCGCCTTTCGTGAGATGACTCCAGACAAACACCATAGCGGTACACGGAGCAGCCCCCAACAGTACCGCACCTGCTAAATACTCATTTGCGAGTTCGGGGGTGATAAATGCCTTGAAGATAACAAAGAAAAACAACCACGAAATGCCGAACATCGTAAATGGTTTGACAAGCCAATTGGTAACACACGTAATCAGCACCCCTTGTGGACGTTTCCCTACACCCTTTACACTCTCGAAATCTACTTTGAGCATCATTGGATATATCATTAACCATATCAATATCGCCACAGGTATTGATACCTTAGCATATTCAAATTGCCCCAAGAACTCAGGCACAATAGGTAAATATTGCCCCACAGCGATACCCGCAATAATGCATAGCGCAACCCAAATAGTCAAGTATCGCTCAAAAAATCCTATTCCTCTATTTCCCATTATAAATAATATGTTATGCCGTAGTAAATTCCCACAGCAATAAATGTTATAGCTACAACAACATTAAACCACTTCTGAAATGAGCGAATATTATTGTAGAACTTTCCCATTCCCGATACGCTATAAGCCAAAATCCACGCTACTATAATTACTGGAAGCCCAGTGGCTACTGCAAAAATCAATGGGTAGAGATATGCAGCGACACCCGTTGCACCTGCTGACATTGGGATAAGCATACCAAAATAAAAGACTCCACTCGTAGGGCAAAATGCAAGTGCAAAGAGAACACCGAGCAGTAGCGCACCTACTCCACCACGTTGCTTTAGCTTCTCACCACTATCACTACCACCCTTAAATCCAAATGATGGTAACTTGAGCTTGCTACCAAAGAGCATAAATAGACCTATCAATATAAGCGCAGGCGAGAGTAACAGCTCTCCATACCCACTAATCGCCTTCTGCATCTTGAAGATACTTGCTCCCTCTTGGAGTATCGGAATTAAGATTACACCAATCACCGTGTAGGTAATGATTCGCCCCAAGGTGTAGAGTATGCCATTCCAAAATATCTTGTGGCGACTCTCTATATCCTTTGATATAAAGCCGATAGCCGTAATATTTGTTGCCAATGGGCAAGGACTGATTGCTGTTAGGATTCCTAACAAAAATGCTGTGACGATGGGCATATTACTACCATCTAACCACGTTTGAATAATCTCCATAAATTTTATTTTTATATAGTTAATCGTATTTCGCCAAACAACGAATGTTCGCAAATGTACGAACATTTTTTTATTTTCCAAACAATCTTGAAATAAATATGAAATAAAGTAAATATTATTTGGTGGTTTAAATTATTGTTCGTAAGTTTGCGAACGATAATAAAAGAATATGAAAAAAGAGTACACGATAGATGAAGAGCAGTTAGCAAAATTAGCTAAGGCGTTGGCACACCCAGCACGTGTGGCAATTATGCACTTTTTGGCTAGTCAAGAGAGTTGTTTCTTTGGTGACATACACGAAGTATTACCAATCTCTAAGGCTACTGTTTCTCAACACCTTAATGAATTAAAGAGCGCAGGATTAATTCAAGGCGAGATTATTCAACCAAAGGTTAAGTATTGCATCAACAAGGAGGCTTGGGTAGTAGCTAAAGCTCTATTTATAGATCTATTTGATAGTTGCATATCAAATGGTGCAAAAAAAGGTTGTTGTAGTTAACCTTTTTTTTTAGAATCAATGTTCGTGGTTTGGCGAATAACAAACAATAAAACAAATTAATAAAACAAAGTTATGGAAATTAAGTTCCTATGTTTAACCCGTGAAACAACCAGTAAATAAAGAATAAGCTATAAAGTTTTAGTTAACTTTGTAATTGAAAGAAAGTTACACTAAAAACAATATAGCTTATGAAAATGCAA
>JBCQUZ010000062.1:0-12614 GCA_047173645.1 Rikenellaceae bacterium | reverse complement strand
TTTCACCATAGGTTACAATTTGGTTACGTTGCGATGACGTTACTTGACGTTCCAATGAACTATCCAGACCTAACGCCACCTACCCAAAATCTCAAAACTAACTCTTTTTCAACTATGTTGCCCCAAATTTCCTACTCTTACATTTTTTTTGTATCTTTGTAGTCGAAAATAACCCATTTATAAAACCATGAATAATATTAAACCACTTTACCCATTAACGCTAGCGATGTTGCTACCTGCAACCACCTCTGCGTTTGCCGCGAAAAAGACAAGTAGCGAGAGTACTGAAAACCGAAAGCCAAATGTTATCTTCATCATGACAGATGACCAAGGTAAAGGCGATCTAAGTTGCACAGGTAACCCATATATCAAAACTCCGAATATTGATAAATTCTACGAAGATGCAGTTCGTTTGGATAACTACCACGTATCGACAACATCGGCACCAACACGTTCGTCGATTATGACGGGTCGCCACTGCAATCGTGTCAATGTATTCCACACTATTGCTGGTCGCTCGATTGTTTTTACGGATGAGGTGATGATGTCGCAGGTATTTGCACAAAATGGATATACAAATGCGTTGTATGGCAAATGGCACTTAGGTGATAATTATCCTAATCGCCCCGAAGATAGAGCATTCCACGAAGTTGTACGCATCGGAGGTGGAGGTATCGGTCAAGGTCCTGATTATTGGTTGAATGACTATTTTGACGATACATATTATCATAATGGTGTGCCCGAAAAATATGAGGGTTACTGTACGGATGTATTCTTCGAGGAGGCGATGGATTTTATCACAAAGAATAAAGATAATCCATTCTTTATATATTTGGCACCAAATGCTCCTCACTCACCACACAATGTTCCAGAGGAGTATTACAAAAAATATAGTGGTACACTTATCAATGGCGAACCTATCGGAGAGGATCTTCATCGTTTCTACGCTATGATCTCGAATATTGATGATAACTTTGCAAAATTAGAGAAGCACCTCCAAAAGTTGGGTATTGCCGACAACACGATCTTAATCTTTACAACCGATAATGGAACTATAACTCCAGCTCGTATGGCATACAACGTCGGTATGACAGGCGGAAAGGGTAGCCCAATGGAGGGTGGACACCGTGTGCCATTCTTTATGCGTTGGAAGGATGGTAAGCTCGATGGCGGAAAGGATATTAATCAACTTGTGGCGCATTATGATTTATTGCCAACATTTGTTGATTTGTTGGATTTGGACTTTAATCCAGTGAAGCCATTGGATGGTAAGAGCTTGAAACCACTCCTCACGGAGGAGAATCCTGAGTGGGAGAATAGAATCCTATATATGGATACTCAGCGCCAACAAAACTTGATTAAGTATAAAAGTTTTGTGATGATGGATGATAATTGGCGTTTGCTTAATGGTAAGCAACTCTACAATATCAACGATGATTTGGCTCAAGAGCACAATGTTATAGACCAACACCCCGAAGTGGCAGCACACTTGATGGATGGTTACGAGAGATGGTGGGCATCTATGATGGCGGAGAATGTCGACGAGAGATTTGGTTATATCCAAGTTGGATCGCCCAAGGAGAACCCATCTATGATTATGTCGCACGATATGCACATTGGAGCTTATAAAGGTGTTTGGGATCAACCAAATGTATTCACTGCAAATCAAGCTACGGGATATTGGAAGGTTGAGTTCCTCGAAACAGCCGAGTATGCAATCACACTGTGTCGTTTCCCTCGCGAGAGCGGTTGGGCTATAAACCAAAAGATCGAGGCTGAGGAGCCTCGCATTGAGCTTGCACGTACTATGCCTGCGGCGGTGAAGGATGATTTTGTTACGGCACAAATGTATGTGGCAGGAATTTCGAAGACCGCAGATATTGGAGCCGATACCAAAAAGGTTACTTTTAAATGTCGAGTTCCTAAAGGCAAATTCGACTTCCAAGCGGAGTTGATCGACAGCGAAGGACACATCCACCCAGCCTATTACGTTTATATCGAGAAGTTGTAATAGGGTAGTTTAGTTAATTATTCATCAATGATAATAACTAGAGTTCGATAATCAAAACAATCATACCACCTGGAGATATGCTCTGGGTGGTATGATTGTTTTTTGTAAAAAAGATTAAAAAAACGTGCTTAGATTTAACCTATGACCTTTTTCTGACTCTAACTAAAGTAAGCAGGAAAATAAATTCACTAAAATATATGAAAAGAAACACTCTACTATCACTCGTCGCCATGTGCATGCTAACCCCTGTGTTGGCGCAATCAGTTGGCGATGTGAACTTTAAGATCTACGACAGCAAGGAGACGATACCTATTGTTGGTGCTACAGTCTCAATTACGAATGCGAAGAATCAATCAATCTACAAAACAACAGCAACCGATGGAGGATGTAGTTTCTCGTCGCTCAGCTATGGAGATTATGAAATCATGGCAACATATGTGGGTTACGATACTATGCGCCGAAATGTAGTTGTCAATGAACGCATTAAGAACCTAGGAATCTTCGAGATGAAGGCAACATCTGTGAGATTGGATAGAGTAACTGTCAATGCCAATGCAATCCGCACAACTCAAAGTGGCGATACGGTGATCTATAATGCTGATGCCTACAAGGTAACCTCAGATGCTGCGGTAGAGGGACTTCTTGCCAAGATGCCAGGAATCACGGTCGACGATGATGGTGAGGTTGAAGCACAAGGAGAGGCTGTTCAAAAGGTATATTTGGATGGAAAAGAGTTCTTTGGCGAAGATGTAGCTTTGGCAGTTAAAAACATTCCAGCCGATATTATCGCAAAGGTAGAGGTTTTCAATAAACTTAGCGACAATGCGGAGTTTACAGGCTTTGATGACGGTGATAGCTACAAGGCGTTGAACTTTGTGACTAAAAATGGAATGAATAGCGGTCACTTCGGTAAATTCACGGCAGGTTATGCTCATGAAGACCTATACCAAGTAAGCGCAAACTACAACTACTTCCGTGGAAACCACCGAATTACAGTTATTGGAGGTTACAACAATATGAATATCAAGAACTTCGGAACCATGGATTTGGTCGGAAGTGGTCGTCGCGGAGGTGGAGGCGGAGGCGGAGGCGGAGGTCGTGCTGCAAGTGGAGGTGGTACCTTTACATCTGGATCTTCGGGCAATGGACTCGCTACAATCGGAAGTATTGGATTCAATTATGGAGGTTCGTTTGCCGAAGATAAACTCAAAATCGAGGGTAGCTACTTCTATAATCTCTCAGATAGCGAAACAACTAAAACTACAGATGCTCAATATATTACTGAGGAAGATGATCCGTTGAGCTATTTCGACACCTACTCAAATTCTGGTTCAGACAACTATAACCACCGTGTGAATTTGAAGTTTGAGTATAAGCCAAATACTCGTCACTCACTTATGATGCGCCCAGAGTTCTCGTTCCAAGAGACTGGATCTGCCTCATACTCAAGAACAGATTATACCGAATCTCTCGATAATGGAGCAACTATTGATACTGTTTCGTATAAAGTAAGTACCTCTGATACCGAAAAGATGGCGTATAATATCTCCAACACATTGATATATCGAGCACTTATTGGCGATACAGGTCGTAATATAATGTTTATGGGAAATGGTCGTTACTCGGTGAATGATAGCGATGCTTACAAAGAGACGATAAACACAAACGAAGCAACAGACGATACGAACTACCATATTCTCGACGAAACTATGAATTACACGCTTAGTTCGAGCATTATGTATAGCGAACCTATTATGGATAAATCGGCAATGTTGACCTTGAAGTATAGCATTAACCACCAATATTCAGATGCAAACTACTGGGTTTATGATCGTATCTACAACGATATTGATGCTCTATTTGATGATTTCTTGAACGAAGAGAGCTCAAATGTCTATAATAGCAACAACACAACTCAAAGTATCACTACAGGATTTATGTACTCTAAGAAGAATGCCTTGACCCTTAATGCTAATGTTTCGGTTCAACGCACTAATCTTATCAACGAGCAAGAGTATCCTGTTGACACCCCAGATGGTGACTATACATTTGACCACTTCATGTATTCATTTGTTATGCGCAAGACCTTCAACCCAACAAACTCGTTGCGTTTGAATATTAACTCTCGTACATCGAACCCATCAATCACCGACCTTCAAGAGGTGTTGGTTGATACCGACCCAACAGATATTGCATATGGTAATAGCTCACTCGCACCATCATACGCAAACTCATTCTCGGCGACATATAACCGTTCGAACATCATGATGGGACGTACATTTATGGCGATGATTAGCGGAAGTTTGACCAATGATTATATTGGTGAAGAGACAGTTATGAACTTGGATGCTAGCTCAAATTTGATCGTAACACTTCCAAATGACGAGCTATATACGTTGGAGGGAATTTCGGAGTATGTTCACCCTGTAAACCTTGATGGGATGTGGAGCGTAAGTTCTAACTTTAGCTACGGAATGCCACTAAATCTCTTCTCTAGTAACTTCAATATCACGGGAGGAATCTCATATAGCGAAACTCCAAACCGCTTGAGTACAGATGGTGTTAACTGGTATGATAACACTAAGTTAGGTATGTCATACAAGGTGGGTGCGACATTGGGTAGCAATATTAGCGAGAATGTCGATTTTACACTTTCATACAATGGATCGCTTAACAACACAGATTACCGAAATAGTGGGGTAGATGGCTCTTCAACGCGTAATTCATACTTTACAAATCGCGCAAAGGCTCAATTCAAATTTGTATTCTTGGGAGGATTTACATTCTTTGGCGATGCTACTTTCACGCAATATGCAGGTATTACGGATGATTTCAATGAGCAATATGTATTGTGTAATTTATCTTTAGGACACAAAGTCTGCAAGAATAATCGCGGTGAGATCTCATTGAATGTCAATGACTTATTCAACCAAAGCGAGAGTTTTACACGTACATACACAAGCACATATGTAGCTAATGTCAAAACAAACACAATAGGTCGTTACTTTGGTATTAAGTTCACATATGATCTACGCAAATTCAAGGGAAGCTCAAGTGAATCAGATTTCCAAAACACAGCTCGTTCAAGCCGTCCCGAAGGCATGGGTATGGGCATGGGAGGACCAGGTGGAAGAATGTAATATACTAATAATGTAACAAAATAAAGTCTAGTTACACGTATAGGTAACAAAAGCTGTCAAAATACAGATATTAAGTATTTTGACAGCTTTTATTACCTATATACCTTTCAATAATATGCACATTATGTTAAATTATGTTAGTTTTAAATACCTGATTTATAACTAAATATTATTATGTGCCATTCGATAAAATATCAACAATGTTTTATTATGTTTATAGTCAGATATTTTCTGTCTAAAACAAATTTAATTAATATATCGGGCGCGTACTGAATATTTTTCAATACGCGCCCGATATATTCCTGATATAATTAATAAAGGTACTGAATTTATTTTTAATTATTTACACTCTTCGACTCTGAAATAATCGAAATCAACGTGTCCTTTGCCTCTCATTACATTTGGATTTATGCAGAATATTCCAACCTTACCGCCAATCCAAACACCTTTGCTAGCGCTATATTCTACATCAATCTTCGTGAAGTTCTTGCCATCTTCGCTATATGAATAGAAACATTTTTGATCCGCAGATACATTTACCTTCAAATATAGAGTCGACGATGTAACATCCACAACTTTATCTTCGCGTGGAGGAAATCCGCAATTATCGAACTTTCCATTATATAAAACCAATTTCAAAGCTCCATCTCGCTTTTCAACCGCCATATATGAATGTGTGCGACCCATCATAACCAAGCCTGCTCGTTCGCCCTCTATAAGTGCCGATACGTCCATCTTTGTTGTCGCGCTAAAGGCTGGTGCTGCAAATTTTTGGAGCATCAAATTTGGTACATAATACAGGTTGCCATAATCCGAAGGTGCCGCCACAGGATACAAACGTATAGATCCCTTTTTGGCACTTAGCGAATACCAATCCTCCTCGGCACTACCATGCCATTGCCATTGCAAACCAAGCTTTTGAGTATCAAATTCATCTGTGGTTTGAGGCGTTATAACCTTGTTGTATTTCTTTCCTACATTTGGTTTTTTATGGCTTAATACAGGTACTCCACATCCATCTCCATCTGGGTCATCTCCTATGACGATCCAATCATCGTCTGTCCACTTTGCAGGTTGAAGATGGGCAATACGACCATAAGCATCCCGATCTTGGAAGTGGATAAACCACCATTCGCCCGTTTGAGTTTGAATGAGTCCTCCTTGGTGTGGTCCATTGATTCCATTACCTTCGTCGAGAACACGACGTGCTTCGTAAGGTCCCTCGATATTTCGAGATCTAAGCACCGTTTGCCATCCATTAGTGACACCTCCAGCGGGGGCAAAAATGTAGTAATATGAGTTGCGTTTCATAAACTTAACTCCCTCTAATGTAGGGTTTTCCTTTTGATCTTGATAGAGTACTACCCCATTGTCCAAAAGCGTCATTCCATCGTCACTCATACGATGTAGATAAACTGGACCTCCGCAAAGTTTCGAGCGGATTAACCACGCCTTTCCATCATCATCCCACAATGGGCATGGATCCTCCCATTGGCGAACATTGAGAACATGTTTTAGTTCCCATTTTTTGCGAGGATCTGTTGTTGTTGCAACAAACAAACCTTCGTCGGGAGTACAAAAATAGACATAAAATTTATTGTCATGATAGCGCAACGATGGAGCCCACGATCCTCGCCCATGTATTACGCTATAGTAACGGTCGTTTGGTAGTTTGTCATAAACATGGTTTATAATCTCCCAATTGACCAAATCACGAGAGTGAAGCACGGGGATTCCTGGAGCACAATTAAAGCTAGAGGATACCATATAGTAATCATCTCCGACTCTAATTACATCGGGATCCGAGTAATCGGCATGGATAATTGGGTTTGTGTAGGTGCCATCTCCATTGTCGGCAACCCACACATTTTCATTTGCATAAGTAACACTGCTTACCGAAATAAGCAGTGCCATGAAAAATAGTTTTTTCATTAGGTTTAGTATATTATAAAGTGGTTATTGGTTTACATTTTCAACTTTTTCTTATCGACAATAGCGTCAATTACAGCGATGGCGGTGATATTCACAATATCGCGCACAGGGCTTTCGATGTCGGTGAAGTGTATCGGCTTGTTGAAACCCATTTGGATTGGACCTATGATCTCGCCTTCGCCCATCTCTTGAATAAAACGATAGGTTGAGTTTGCAGAGCTCAAGTTAGGGAATATTAATGTGTTGACATCCTTACCTGCGAGTCTAGTAAATGGATACCTCTCGTCGCGTAGTTGCTTGTTCATCGCAAAGTTAACTTGCATCTCGCCATCAATCGCTAAGTCGGGATACTCCGCTTGCATATGTTCCACCGCTTTATGAACAAGTAGCGGACTACCCTGCTCGTCGGATCCGAAGTTCGAATATGAGAGCATCGCCATAACAGGTGTATGGTTAAAGAATCTTACCGTTTTTTCTGCCAATTTAGCTACATCAATCAACACATTTGTATCTGGGTGACGATTTATAAGTGTATCGGCAAGGAAGAATGTTCCGCGCTTAGAGTTTACTATGTGCATTGTGCCGAAGTAGTTAAATCCAGGTTGAATACCTATCACCTCCTTGGCAACTTTGATCGTATTGGAGTATTTGGTATATACTCCCGTAACGAATGCGTCAGCATCGCCCGTCTCGACCATCATCATACCAAAGTAGTTACGCTCAAACATCTTGTCATTCGCCTCTTGATAGTTAGCTCCTTGACGTTCACGTTTTTTGGTGAGAATTTGCGCATACTTTTCGCGCCTTGGCGATTCGCACTCTGCGCGGTGATTTATCAACTCTATGCCATCGAGGTTGAGTTCTAATTCGGCTGCTAACTTTTTGATTTGCTCGGTGTTGCCCAGTAGTATTGGATGACATAACCTTTCAGCCTTAGCTTGCACCGCAGCCTTTAGCATATTGGGGTGGATACCCTCCGCAAATACTACGCGTTGTGGATTAGAACGCGCTGTTTCGTACAATTGGCGAGTGAGCAATGACTCTTGCCCCATAAGGAGTTTGAGTTTGTTTTGATATTCATCCCAATCGGTAATTTGTGTTTGAGCCACTCCCGACTCCATAGCTGCCTTTGCAACAGCTATAGAAACCTCCGTAATCAATCGTGGATCTACAGGTTTGGGGATAAAATACTCCGCTCCAAAGGTGAAGTTATTGACATGATACGCTTCGTTCACAACATCTGGTACAGGTTGTTTTGCCAAAGCTGCGATTGCCTTTACCGCCGCCAACTTCATCTCTTCGTTGATAGTTGTGGCGCGAGTATCTAGTGCACCTCTAAATATATAGGGGAATCCAATTACATTATTAATTTGGTTGGGGTAATCTGACCTTCCTGTCGACATCAACACATCGGGGCGCGACGACATAGCATCCTCATACGATATTTCGGGCGTAGGATTTGCAAGAGCAAAGACGATTGGATTTGGAGCCATCGAACGCACCATATCTTGCGACAAAACATTTCCTTTAGATAATCCCAAAAACACATCAGCTCCCGAGATAGCCTCCGCCAATGTGTGAACATCAGTGCGAGGTGTTGCAAATCTCTCTTTTCCTCCCGTGAGGTTAGTTCTGTCGGCTGTGATAACACCCTTACTGTCGAGCATCAAGATATTCTCTTTGCGAGCGCCCAACGCCACATAAAACGATGTGCACGAAATAGCCGAAGCACCTGCTCCATTTACGACAATCTTAACATCCTCAATTCGTTTGCCTGCAACCTCCAATGCGTTCAACAATCCAGCTGACGAAATAATAGCCGTTCCGTGTTGATCGTCGTGCATCACAGGAATATCCAACTCCTCCTTCAATCGTCTCTCGATCTCGAAACACTCGGGCGCTTTAATATCTTCCAAATTTATACCTCCAAAAGTTGGAGCAATAGCCTTTACAGCCTCAATAAACTTGTCTGGATCCTTTTCATTAACCTCAATATCAAATACATCTATACCTGCATAGATCTTAAACAGCAATCCCTTGCCCTCCATCACAGGTTTACCTGCCAAGGCTCCTATATCGCCCAATCCCAACACTGCGGTTCCATTCGATATAACCGCCACAAGGTTTCCCTTTGCCGTGTAATCATACGCCGTGAGTGGGTCTCGCTCTATCTCTAAACATGGCTCCGCAACGCCTGGCGAGTATGCCAACGAAAGGTCTGTTTGAGTGCTATAAGGTTTAGTTGGGACAACTTCGATTTTGCCTGGCTTGCCTTGTGAGTGATATAACAAAGCTGCCTCTTTTGTGATCTTTACCATATATATATGAATTTTAGAGTTGCAATTTCACAAATATATATTTTTTATTTGGTATTATCAATCTTTTTACCCCCTAAAACTCATTTATAGTACCAGTATATTGCACTTCGTTTGACCATGTATTTTTTATGTTGAGAGTTGCACCTCCGAACTTAGAGCTTATATCCAACACAAATGTGTATGTTCCAGCCGAAAACAATGACGAACTAAAACTCACTCTCCATCCATCGTCAGTTTGCACGGTGAGATAGTTTTCTACTTTGGGAAGTGTGTAGTTTAATATAGTGTAGCGATATGGAGGAACATAACCTTTGATATATGGCAAAAAAACATCTATGGTGCTACCATCCCAAACCCCTAGCTCGAAGTTAGGATTTGTGAGTGTTTTGAGTGGCCCCGCAATCTCTTGTTGCATAGTTGTGGGGGTAAATTCGAAATTTCGTGATAGAACTAACGAATCGAGATACTTTTCAAACTTAGCTTGGCGCTCTGCTCGTCTCTGTTCACGCGCTTGGCGACTCTCCTGTTTGGGCGACAGTTTTGATTTGCTTGTCGAAATAACGGAGTAACTCGCAACGCAAATCATAATTAGAACGATTGTTGTAGATAGGATCTTTTTCATGACATTAATATTAGGTATATAAAATTTCAATGTTTCATCGCAACCATATTGCCAAAAAAAATATTAAAAACGAAAACCCCTATAATAGCGTCCTAAAGTTGTATAGTGCAAATTATTTATAAAAAATTATGTTACAAAGTTGTTTAAATCAAAATATATTTATAATTTTAAATTCATAAACCAAAAACTATAACTTAATACTTCACATTATGAAAACTTACGTAGCAAAAGAGATTAAAGATATTGTCTTGATCGGAGCCCCTGGATCGGGCAAAACCACCCTCGCAGAGGCAATGGCTTATGAGGGAAAGGTTATTGACCGCCGAGGTACAATCGAGGGGTGTAACACCATTTCGGACAATAGCGACATCGAGCACGAATACAAACGCTCAATATACTCTACTACCCTATTTACAGAATTTATGGGTCGCAAACTCAATATCATAGACTGTCCAGGTTCAGATGATTTCTGTGGTGCACTATTTTCTGCATTTAAAGTGGGTGATATTGGTGTGTTTTTATTTAATGCTCAGAATGGTTGGGAGGTTGGATCCGAAATCCAAGCTCGTTATGCACGTCTTTTGAAAAAACCTGTGATCGGTGTGATCTCGCAACTAGACCACGATAAGGCTAACTTCGAATCGGCATTCGAAAGCATCAAAGCAGCAGCTGGTCTAAAGCCCGTGTTGGTTCAATACCCTATCAATCAAGGTGCTGAGTTTGATTCATTTATCGATGTTTTAATGATGAAAATGTATCGCTTCACCGATACCAATGGTTCGCGCGAAGAGCTCGACATCCCCGAATCGGAGTTGGAGCGTGCAACAGAGCTAAATCGCGAACTTGTCGAAATAGCTGCTGAGAACGACGAAGCTCTTATGGAACTATATTTCGATAAGGGTAACCTCACTCAAGATGATATTCGCGCAGGTCTTAAGATCGGTGTTGCTAATCGTCTGTTGATGCCAATATTCTGTGTCAGTGGCAAGAAAGATGTTGGAACAAAACGCCTTATGGAGTTTATTATCAATGTCGCTCCAGGTCCATTGTCGGCACCTAAATTCCTCACAACCGAAGCAGAAGAGATCACACCAGATGCCGATGCTCCTGTTGTTGCAATGATCTTTAAAACCCAAGTAGAACAACACATTGGCGAAATTAGCTACATGCGCGTTATTCGCGGCAAGATCACCGAAGGAATGGAGTTAATAAATTCACGCACAGGCAATAAAGAGAAGGTTTCGCAACTATTTGCAGTTGCGGGCAAGAACCGTACAAAAGTTTCGGAGCTTTCGGCTGGTGACATCGGATGTACCATCAAACTAAAAGGTACCAAAACAAATGATACGCTATGTTCAACGAGCGATGTTGTTACAGTAGATCCAATTATATTCCCCGAACCACGCTATCGCGCAGCGGTGAAGTGTAAGGAGACATCCGATGAAGAGAAGTTAGGCAAATTGCTCAACGACGCAAAGTTCGAGGATCCTACCCTACTTGTTGAATACTCTAAGGAGTTGAAACAAACCATCGTTCAAGGTCAAGGTGAACATCACCTAAATATCCTTCGCAACAAAATTTTGGCAGAATCTAAGATCTCGTTTGATTATATTGCGCCTAAAATTCCATATCGCGAAACGATTACCAAAACCGCACAAGCGGACTATCGCCACAAGAAACAATCGGGTGGAGCAGGTCAATTTGGCGAAGTACATATGGTGATTGAACCATACTACGAAGGAATTGAGGATCCAAAGACATACAAAATTGCAGGCAAAGATATTAATGTGAATATCAAAGGCAAAGAGGAGCACGATCTACCATGGGGCGGAAAGTTGCAATTCTACAGTTCAATTGTAGGAGGTGCTATTGATGCAAGATTCTTGCCCGCAATCGTCAAAGGAATCCTCGAAAAGATGGATGAAGCTCCACTCACAGGCTCTTATGCTCGCGACATCCGTGTTGTTGTGTATGATGGAAAGATGCACCCAGTGGATTCAAACGAAATTTCATTTAAGCTCGCTGCTCGCAACGCCTTTAAGGAGGCATTCCGCAATGCTGGCCCTAAGATTATGGAGCCCGTTTATGATGTCGAAGTGTTGACCCCAACAGACTATATGGGTGCTGTGATGAGCGATTTGCAAAATCGTCGCGCGATAATTATGGGTATGGAGTCCGACAAGGGATTCGATAAACTCAATGCACGCGTACCTCTTGCGGAGTTGTATAGATACTCTACTTCGTTGTCATCACTAACATCGGGTGCAGCGACATATTCTATGAAGTTTAGCTCTTATGAGCCAGTTCCTAGCGATGTCCAAGATAAGCTACTTAAGGCTTACACGGACTCAGACGAGGAGTAAAAAATCGTTATTCATCTAGAAAATCATCCCTTATGTCGAGGGATGATTTTTTGTTGTTGTATCTTTCAAATAAATGATATACTTTAGCATAAGGATTTTGAGAGAATATATTAAAAGAGGATATAAAAAATCAATGGGTTGATTTAACATTTTCATTCTTTATGACTCTATTATAATTGTAACAAATCATAACAATGAAATAACATTTTAAAATATAAAATTATGAAA
>JBCQUZ010000061.1:0-12625 GCA_047173645.1 Rikenellaceae bacterium | reverse complement strand
TACTACTTGATCGAATGATATTGACCCCATAGATAATAATGTGTGTGTGAATACACAAAGATAATACATCGTAGGTCATTTTCATCATTCTGGGTGACTGAAGGTCATGTGGGTTTCATACGAATAAAATTATCTCCCAAATATAACTAATATTTGGGAGATAAAATTGTAGTTCGTCTAAAAAATGTAGACTATTTTTTGTGACCTTTGCCCTTTGATGGTTTGTCGTCCCAACGATTTGAGTTAGATGAGAACATCGACCAATCAAAACCCTCGCTCGACATCACCGATGGTTCGTTATCACGACGACGCGAAGGAGCTCCCTCACCGCCTCTGCCACTATTGTCTCCTCCTTGAAGCTCCGATTTGCGAGCTACACGAGTTGGTGATTTGCGCTCAGAATCACGACGCTCATATCCACCATTCGAACGGTTATCATCGCGACGAGAGTATCCTCCGCGATCATCGCTTCGACGATCACGACGGTTTCCACCTCTATCGCCACGCTCTCTATCGCCTCTTCCATCGCGATCACCGCGAGGTTTCCACTCTCCAGAGTTATCACGTCCCCACGCCTCTTTGCGATCTCCACGCTCACCATTGCGCGAATCACGATAAGCCTCTCTGCGCGAACGACCTCCGCGTGACTCTCTATCGTTATCGTTCTTGCGCTCCTTGGTGATCTCCGCAACTGGGCGACCATTTTGTTGACCTAGTGTATGTACAATATTCTCTGCCTCGGTAAATGGTACATTTACAAATGAGTAGTTCTCCAATACCGAAACATCGTCGATCTGCTTATCTTGCAATCCGCACTTCTCCTTAAGCATATCTACAATCTTGCGACCAGTATATCCATCGCGCTTTCCGATTGCCAAGAATAGGCGAGTGATACCCTTTCTGTCGACCGAAAATGAACGGATCTCTGGATAGTTATTCTCATCCAATTCGCTACGGAACGCAAGGCGCAAAAGTGCTGCCAAAGCAACCTCTGGCGAATATAGAGCCAAGAGCTCCTCCGCCATATCATAATGGTCGCGGTGAGTATCTGAGGTGATGATGTCCAACAAATCGTCCTTAATCTTCGAACGCTTCATTGCGATAATATCTTGAACCGAAGGCAACTCCTCGCGTTTGATCTCCGCCTTTACATCGCGCTTAATAAAGCCAAATTGACGCATCTCGCTACGAGTAATAAAGGTGATCGCTGTACCTTGGTTTCCAGCACGACCAGTACGTCCGATACGGTGAACGTAGCTCTCCGAATCTTGAGGAAGTGCATAGTTGATTACGTGTGTAAGGTTGTTGACATCAATACCGCGCGCTGCAACATCCGTCGCAACCAAGATGTTTAGACTCTTTTCGCGGAACTTCTTGAGTGTCTTTTCGCGTTGCGCCTGCGACACATCACCGTGCAATCCATCAGCCGCATAACCTCGACCCACCAAGTGCATAACAACTTCGTCTACGCTAATTTTGGTACGACAGAATACAATTCCATAGAAATCCGACTCGATGTCGATAATACGAGTCAAAGCATCAAATTTATCGCTCTCACGCACCTCGAAGTAGATTTGCTCCGTAAGGTTAGTCGTAAGCGTCTTGCTCTCAGCTTTAATCATCTCGATGTCGCGCATGTAGCGTTGCGATAACTTCACGATACGCTGTGGCATAGTAGCCGAGAACAACATCACGCGACGATCTTCGGGCGTGTGGCTCATGATCTCCTCCACATCATCAACGAATCCCATGTTGAGCATCTCATCCGCCTCGTCGAGGATCAAATACTTCACATTGTCTAACTTAAGAGTTCCACGGCGAATGTGATCCAACGTACGACCCGGAGTTCCCACTACGATGTCGACACCCTTACCAAGTCTACGAAGCTGCTCACTCATTGAGGCTCCACCATAGATAGCTGTGATTGATAATCTACGCTCAGCGTTGAACGAATGTAGCTCGTCTGCCGCTTGAACTGCCAACTCGCGTGTTGGCACCAAAATAATCGCCTTCACCCCTTCTGTCTCTTTATCGACCTGTTGCATCACAGGGAGTCCAAACGTCGCGGTCTTTCCAGTACCAGTCTGCGCTTGTGCGATAATGTCACCTGTACCTTCGAGTAGGCGGGGAATAACAAGTGATTGGATTTGTGTAGGAGTCTCGAATCCTTTAGCCTTAATGGCGTTGAGCATTTGACCTGTTAGTCCTAATGCTTCAAATTGATCTTGTAAGTTCGTCATCTAGTGGGGAGTTCTTGTGCTCCCTGATTTTAATTTTTCGTAAATAATTTTCGGGCACAAAGGTACGATAATTATTTGGGTTAATTACTATGTTATAGATTTATATTACTCTTTTTTCGTTTTTTTTCATTTTTATTCCACCACACAAGCAAAGTTATTACAATATAAATCAAATAGATAAGTATAAGTTGTGTGAGGCTCATCTGCCACTCTACAAATCCCCAACTTTTGCTAGCAACCCAATCGACACTCCCCTCCAAAATCAATGCCACCGATTCGATTATTAGGCGTAATGGAGCATCGAAAATCCCCAACGGAAAGATTATCCATGTCATACCCACCGCAATTATAACCGCCATGCAGAGTATATAAAGTGGCGAAAACACAACACCTAAAATAGGAACATATCCAAAAATATAACTCACAATCGGCATTGTTGCGACACAACAACAAGCACTAATACACAGCGCCGAGATCAACGCTCCTCCTCCGCCAAAAAAGCGATAATATAATGGCAAACCCCACAAAAATATAGAGGCTACAGCTATTACAGACAACTGAAATCCAACGCTATATAATATAGTTGGCGAAACAATAACACACCCCAAAACTGCTACACACAACCCATTTATTCCACTATACAACTCCCCCAAAGCCCATGCAATCTGCAACACCATAAACATCGCCGCACTTCGCAACACACTCTCCGACAACCCCACAACACAGGCATATCCCCATATGGCTATAATCATCACAATATTTAGAATTATATGTCCGCGCGGAAGCAACACCACAGGACGAAATAACAGATTGAAAAACACCACCATTATTGATATGTGTAATCCCGACACTGCCAAAATATGACTCGCACCACTCACCCCATAATTTCGTCGTTGCTCTCGTTTTATTTCATCTCGATTACCTAGAATCATTGCCGAAGTTAGGTTCTTGGCGCGCGACGAGAGTTGAAGTTTCTCGATTTGTGATTGTGCCCATGCGTTTGTTTTAGAGAATATATCATCCACTTTTTCCTCACCATTCACACTGGTTGTTATCGTTGGATCGGACACCTTATCATCTATTGTGACCCTCACACCTCCAACTAAAATCACCATCGCCAAAAGCATCGCACTCCACCCGCGCCAAATAAAAAGAGCTCCGCAAACTCCAAAAAGAGTCAGCGGAACCCATAAATCTTCACCCCGAAATATCACACATCCCACAACAAAGCCCACAGTTGGGAGCAAAAGCGGAGCATTTAATCCTTTATTTACCATCAAATTGCAAACTTTAATTCATCCCCATCCCCTTTTTAATACTGCTTGGCAACAAATTGCGATCGACCAAAATAAGTATTGTTTTAAGTTCTGCATATGGACGCGAGAAGTAGAAAAATCCATCGTATGGCTCTCTCACACCCCACGAATTTTTCGCCTTATAATATACCATTCCGTTTTGATCTTTTGCGCGACCTACGATATGTACACAATGGTCATCGGTTGTTGTGTAGTTATCAAACTCCGTTTGTCTACGACGTTGTATATAATCCCATCTTTCCGATTTGAGTTCATCGTTAAGATCGAGTGTTGCAACTCCCTTTGGTACTGAGAATCCATCTTCGGTAATGTCGACCGCCATTCCAAAAGATCTACCACCCTCTAATATCTTATCCATCAACTTCATAAGTTCATCAATCGGGATATTATATGCTCTGCCCCACAACCAATTATCGGGTAAATCGAGCGGAATAAATTGATTGTATGGCTCGTGCATAAACGATGTGATCGATACATAATCATCCATATTGAGCCCCAAAGATTGCGCATATGTTTTGGGTGTATATGATTTACCCTCCCATTCGAAGCTAGCTATGCGTGCTCCGAAGTAGTTATCCAACAACATATTAAGCCCCCTTTGCCACACAGCCGAAGGACGCTCCGTCGCAATCACCGCGTCGGCATACGCCTTAACAACAGCATCAATCTCCGAAAAATCGTGTCTACTCAATCCATAGTTAAGTCCCGAATATGCCGCTTCTGGGACTATGCCATAACGTTTAATACCCTCTAACACATCGTGCATCGCACCGCCCACCGTTAGGTTTCCTTTGCCATGCAGGCGTACATACTTTACAACCTTGTCGAAGTAGATATTTCTCACAACCCACATATCCGACAAATTTATAGCCTCCTTTCCACTCGCCATCATATCACTTTCGAAGAGTGATGTCACACCAAAGCTCCAACACGTCCCACTCTGAGATTGATCCTCAACATCGAGCACCTTGACCGAAATTTGATCTTCGATTATGAGATCATCATCAATCATGAATTTGGGTCGACTCTCCTTTGGTGGCAGTTGTGCCACAAGAGGAGTCGCCACTATTGTTGCAAACAACAGAGTGGCTATAAACGCTTTAAGCATCTCTCTACTTTTTAGAGTTCTTTATTATTGTTTGACACTCTTCGAATGTCAACTCTTCGGGGGTTGAACCCTTAGGTATGCGGTAATTTTTGCCGTTGTATGCTATATATGCGCCATATCGACCATTCTTAATAAGCAGATCTGCATCCTCCTCGAATGTTTTGATCGGAGTATTTGCCGCCGCCTTTGCCTCGCGCTTCTCGATAACTAGCTCTTGTGCCCTCTCCAAAGTTATGGTGTATGGGTCATCGGTTTTAGCAAGCGAAGTAAAGGTTTTACCTTGACGGATATAGGCTCCAAAGCGACCAATACCAACGACCAAATTCTCACCCTCAAACTCACCCAATGTGCGAGGCAAAGCGAACAACTCCAACGCCTCCTCTAGGGTGATCGACTCTATGAGTTGCCCCTTTTTGAGAGCTGCAAACTTAGGTTTTTCACCCTCCGAAGCTGCCGCAATCTCTACCATTGGACCATATCTTCCGATTCGAGCCTTCACCTGCAAACCCGATTTTGGATCTACACCCAAAATCTTATCATGCACCGAACGATCCGTTTGACTCTCGATAGCTGTGTCGACCAAACCATGGAATGGCTTATAGAAATCATCTATCATCTTAACCCACGAGATCTCGCCACCTGCCACTCTATCGAACTCCTTTTCGACATTTGCAGTGAAGTTATAATCCATAATATCGCGGAATTGACCCTCCAAATAATCATTCACCATCATTCCAATATCGGTGGGTGACAATCGCATCTTCTCGGCTCCGTGATTTTCGGTGAGAGTAGCGCAAGAGATTTCGCCCGAAGCTAGAGTAAGTTGTTGATACTCACGCTTCTCACCCTCTCTATTTTGCTTCACAACATATCCTCTATTTATAATAGTTGATATAATAGAAGCGGTGGTAGATGGTCGACCGATTCCTAACTCCACCATCTTGCTCACCAGCGACGATTCACTATATCGCGAAGGTGCTTGAGTGAATTTTTGAGTTGCCACAATTTGTTGAGCATCCAACTTATCACCAACCGAAAGTTTTGGCAATCGACCGCTCTCCGATGACTCTGTATCCTCATCCGTAGATTCCGAATATAGTTTCATAAATCCATCAAATCTGATAACCTCTCCAGTTGCAGTGAAAGTTGCAGGTTTGCCCGAACGCTCAATTGTAATTACGGTACGATCCACTTGAGCTGCCGACATTTGCGATGCCATGGTGCGTTTCCAGATCAAATCATATAGTTTACGCTCTGCGGGTGTCCCCTCAACTTGTTGCATCTCGGGATATGATGGGCGGATCGCTTCGTGCGCCTCTTGTGCACCCTTACTCTTTGTCTTGTAGTTAAGAGGCGAAGAGTATTCCGTTCCATACTTTTCTGTTATGACCTCTTTACATTGATCTATAGCCACTTGCGACAAGTTAACAGAGTCTGTACGCATATAGGTGATATATCCCTGCTCATATAGTTTTTGCGCCACAGACATTGTTTGCGACACCGACATGCTTAGTTTGCGTCCAGCCTCCTGTTGGAGAGTCGCGGTTGTGAATGGAGGTGCAGCATGGCGCTTAAGAGGTTTCTCCTCGACTTTACCTACAGTGAAATCAGCACCTAAAGACTCCTCCAAAAATGTTTGAGCATCCTCCTGACAATTCAATCTATGCGAAAGTTCCGCTTTGAAAGCTCCCTTTACATTGCCCGATTTAAGGAATTTCGCCACAACACGAAAATATGGAGTTGTCTCGAATGCAATAATATCCCTCTCTCTCTCGACAACCATACGAGCCACAACACTCTGCACTCGTCCAGCCGATAGTTTTGGACGAACCTTTTTCCACAACACAGGCGATAGCTCAAATCCCACCAATCTATCCAACACACGACGCGCTTGTTGGGCATTGACCAAATCCATATTCACCGTGCGAGGAGATTTGATACCATTCAAGATTGCAGGTTTTGTAATCTCAGGAAAAACAATGCGCTTAGTCTTACTCTCGTCCAACTCCAACACTTCACTAAGGTGCCATGCAATAGCCTCTCCTTCGCGGTCTTCATCGGATGCTAGAAGTACATACTCTGCATCTTTAGCATATTTTTTTAGCTCCTCGACAATCTTCTTCTTGTCGGCAGGAATCTCATATACTGGGGTATAGTTGTCGTCAATCTTTATTCCGAGATTCTTTTTGGCAAGGTCGCGAATGTGTCCTACACACGATTTAACTACGTAATCTTTACCTAAATACTTCTCTATTGTCTTAATCTTGTTGGGGGACTCGACAATAACTAAATTATATTGCATATTTTTTATGTTTTATATTTATCACTATCTCCAAAAGCAAAACCTAAGTCCACACAGGGGCTTAGGTTGATACTACAAAAGAGATACTCTCTATTTAATCAATGTATATGTTAATCTCAATCTCATTGGGGCTGTGTTTGTACCTTCGTCCATACCCTGCAAAGTTACATATCTCGTGGTATATAATCCATCTGCTACAGGAGCCACAATAAATTTACACTCCTCAACATCATCCCAATTTATCATACTCACATCGCCTCCTGCATCCTCCTTTGCCTCCAAATAGCTATTCCATGCCTCTTGGATCTGTGCAGAAATAAGCATATCATAACATCCAAAACTTCGACTCAACGAACCACTATATGGCAAGTATGTACTATATGTCAACTCATACTCATAATCGTAATCCTCAATTCCTTCGAGCGTAGATTCATCATCATCGTAATCATCCTCCGTGAGGTAGTAATCCGTATAGCTACTATACATTCCAAGTCGTGATGTCACAGATTCAAACCAATCGACAATATCTATTGGATCTATATCTTCGGGGTTATAGCTCGCAATATAATCTGTCGGAGCATAAAGACTCAATCGTGCTTGATTTACAAATATTGATTTATAATCATACGCCCCTTTGTTATCTACAGTTGTTGATAACTCATTATCAATCAATTCAAACAGATCTGGAGTGAGAGTAATTTGAGTCACAACACCTCCCATACCCTCGACCATGATTGTCGAAACCTCCACCGAAGAGTCAATTGCACTATCGTAAATACCGCCACTGCGCTCCACCGTGTTGATTGTGATTCCATAGTAATCATCATCCAGAGATGTCGATGAAAAACTTCTAAATGCGTATGCTAAAATAAGAGTATCCTTAATAATTGTAGGGTCTGATTCATAACGACTTCGGGCATATAATCCCAATCCAGAACCATCTGTATATACCGAGAATGTTCCACCCTTAGAATCAACTCTTGAATCCCAGTCATCGACCGTCTCATAGTCATCCCCTATTTGTGATACAGGTTTGATATATATTCCTTTGAACTTCTCCAAAAACAGCTCTTGCTCATCTTCGTCATATATATCATTATCGGCAGTGTCGTCACGCAACAACAATCGATCTATAAAATCCATCGCTTGTGGATTATCCGTAGGGTATAATCTCACTCTCGACGCACTCATATATACGTAGTTCTCTTGATCGGGATATGTAAATGTAAAGAGAGGCTCCGCGCTGAGATTTAGTTGACTAATATCGAAATTTTCGAAATATACAGAGTCCATCGTATTATTCAAAAAATCGACATTCAACGCCTCATAAACCTCAAACTTTTGACAAAATGTTGTATCGCCCGTAAATGATGAGAGTGTGAAATACATCATCAATGAGTCGAAGATAGGCTCGTATCCAAAAGGCCACTCCTCCTCCCAATCGTCGTCATCATCTTCGTTAAGCTCTTGAAGACTCACAAATTGCGAGAAAAAACCACTCCTACGCTCTCCATAACCCTCTCTTTGCTCAACTCCATACACAGCGAGTCCAATATTCGAAGAGCGAATGCTATCACTCTTGAAAAGCGAAGTCGAGAAGAAGTTATAACCTGCACAAGTATCGCTATCGAAACTCTTGTATGCAAGATCTTGCGACGAAGGTGTGTATTCCGATCCATAAGAGTCATCGAAATCTGCACACCCCACCACACATACCGCCATCATCACAAGCAATAGAGTTGTGAGATGTAAAATAAATTTAGAGCGAGTCATAAAATTTGTCATAGTTGTCGAAAAAGTCCGCCTCTTTAGAGGATTGATACTCTAGCACTGGCTTGCCACTTTGGCGGATCATCTGCTCCACCTCTGCGCCCAAATCCTCATTTGCAATCACCACGCCATCTGCGAAAGATAGAACGTAACGGCAAAGGTTTTCGTATGTAGGGTTCTTCAAAACTTCGATATTATCGCCTCCGATACCTTCATTTTCGATTTTACCCATAAATTCGACATCTAATGGATTTTTAAACCCGTTACCATCAAACGACAACACAATTTTGCACCCTTTAAATATAGGGTCATCAGCAAAAGTATTGCGCAAATAGGCCACAACCAAGAACGAAAACCAACCATGACAATGGACAACGGATGGTTCCCAACGTAATTTTTTGACTGTCTCCAACACTCCGCGAGCAAAGAATATCGAGCGCTCGTCGTTGTCGGCAAACTCCTCTCCATTTTCATCACACAACACAGCTTTGCGCGCAAAGTAATCATCACTATCTATAAAATAGATCTGAACACGCGCCGCGGGGATAGAAGCCACTTTGATAATTAGTTGATGATCATTGTCATCAATTATAAGATTCATACCCGACAAACGGATAACCTCATGGAGCTGATTGCGTCGTTCGTTGATAAGACCATAACGTGGCATAAAGGTTCTAATCTCATTACCTCGCTCCTGCATTGCTTGCACTAACTCTCGACATAACACCGATTCAGGAGTCTCTGCCAAGTAGGGCGTAACCTCTTGGCAAACATATAATATTTTTTTTGATCCCATCTATTTGATTTACATTATTGCCACAAAGGTAGTAAAAATTTCTCGTTTTTTCAAAACAAACCTCCATAGAATAATTTATTAGCTATTATAAACAACCATTACGGGCAATTATTGGGTAAATTTCAAAAAACATCGAACGATTTCAATTTAGCACATAAACGACAAATAATCAGCTTACAGTATGAATCAATATGAACAAACGATAAATATTTCTGCTCTAAGGGTACCAAATCCTAAAAAAAGTATTACCTTTGTTTCGTTGTTGCCTCCAAAGAGCATACAGGGTGCCCCTAAAGTACCTCCAAGGCGAGAGATGGTAACATTTTAGTATAAATCAAAATTAGACCCGATGGACGATGGCTATCATACCAAAAATTGCGGCTGTGTCGTATCTAAATACGATACCGTTCATCTACGGTATCGAGAATGAGGGTAATATCACAGCGGAGCTACTGCTCACCCCTCCAAACGAATGCACACAAAATTACCTTGACGGAGTCGTAGATATTGCGCTACTCCCCTCGGCTGTTGTGCCTACGCTTACCGATGCCGAAGTGATTACCGATTTCTGTATCGGAGCCGAAGGCGAGGTTCGTAGCGTGGTTATCGTGAGCGATGACCCCATAGAGGATATTACCACAATATACCTAGACCCACACTCCCAAACATCTGTGCAGTTGGCTGGCTATTTGGCTCAAAACTATTGGCACATAGCTCCCGAATGGCGAGTCCTGGATGACTATTCCCGCATCAATAGAGCGGAGGATGGCGAGGCTTTCCTGCTTATTGGCGACAAAGTTTTCGAACACGAAGAGGAGTTTGAGTACTCGTATGATTTGAGCGAAATTTGGGCAGATGCCACAGGTTTACCCTTTGCCTTTGCGGTTTGGGTAGCTCGCAAAGGTACCCCAATCGAGACTATTGATGCTCTGAATCATGCCCTAGAGTTTGGTGTGGAACACACCTACGAAGCTATCTTGGAGTATCGAGCCGATGGCTCCGAGGTTGAATCGCATGAATACCTGACGCGCAACATCGACTTTTTGTTGGATGGTGCAAAACGCAAATCTCTCGAAAAATTTTGGGCTTCGGGCATAAGAATTGAACCAAAGCGTAATCCAGGCTAATTTTTTGTGAATACCCTTTGAGCCACCCTTTGTGGCTATTGGCACCATGATTATTTAATGGGTATCGGGTGCGACAATCAAAGTTAAAACACAAAACGAGAGCATGTTATGATTACGCTATATCTCAAACAATACAATAAAATCATTCGCAATGCCGACCCAAAGCTCTTCGACGAGTTGGGTTATGACGATATTTTGTGGATAGATCTTTTGACACCAACCATTAAGGAGCAAAAGGCGGTCGAGAATTTTATGGAGGTGAGTCTTCAAACTCGTCAACAGATCGAAGAGATCGAGATGTCGTCGCGATACTCTGAGACTGAAAATTCAATTATTGCAAACTCCAACTTCTTTAGATCTACAGATGACAACTTTAATGTCGAGGCGGTGTCGTTTATAGTATCCAACGAAGGAGTCTTGGTGTCGATGCGCAACACCGAATTTAAGACATTCAAAGAGGCAGAAAAGCGATTGCAGATGAACTATCGCAACTACGCTACGGGTTATCACATCCTAATCTCGATACTCGAAGTGCGTATCGACTTCGATGCCGATTTGGTGGAACATACCGCGAAGTTGGTGGCATCGTTGAGTCGCGATATTTCATCTGAGGATCAGATCGACAAAACCATCGTGCGTCGCATAAATAGCCTTCAAGAGAATACCATGATGCTTCGCGAGAATATCTTTGATAGACAACGCTTGCTGTCGAGTATTCACCGCTCGGAGCGTTTTCCACACGATATTTACCCACGCCTGCAACTTATGATTAAGGATGTGGGATCGCTAATAAACCACGCCGATTTCTCGTTCCAGCGTCTGGATTATATCCAAGATTCTGCGCTTGGACTCATCAACATCGAACAAAACGAGATTGTGAAGATCTTTTCGGTGGCGGCGGTAATCTTCATGCCTGCAACCCTTATTGCGAGTGTCTATGGCATGAACTTTAGCGCGATGCCTGAACTTCAATGGAGCTATACGCTCGAAAGTGGAGCGGTGATCCCTATAGGGTATATATTTGCAATCATGTTGATGATACTCTGCTCGGGACTCACAATCTTAATTTTTAGATTCAAGAAGTGGCTATAATAACAGAAATGATAAACCCGACTAACTTCATTTTGGTCAGCCACCTTTTAGCGTAACTTGCTATTAGTCAATGTGCATATATTGGCGAAAAGCACGAGTCCTACATAGTTGACTACATAGAGCCTGATTTTTCGAGCACTTTCTTAAGTGCAAAGATATGCATATAAATTGAGATTTCCACACCTAAAAGGGGCGATTTTGTGAAATTCAATATATACAAGGCTCGCTCCAAATATGTAGGCTACAAAAATGACTACACCTCAGACATTCCCTTTAATTGGGCTAAAGTCTGAGGTGTATTTTCTCTATTATTATACTCTTTACTTGCCTACTTCTTACTCCTGAATTTTCGGCTTGGTTTGAACTCTACCACCCTTTTGGGTTTAGAAAATTCGTGTAATCCCGTTTGTATATTATAGAACTTACGGGGCTGTTGGGCCTTCACTTCAAAGACTCCAAAGTTCTGGATATGGATTTTGCCACCACTGTTTAGCTCCTCCATCATAATATCTACCATCGGTGAAATGATAGCATCGAGGTCTTGTTTTGGATAGGTTATTCGCCTCTCCTCGATAATCCTCTTTCTTAGTTTGTCTATTAGCTCTGGTTTATTCATATTCGTTATATTTAAAATGAGTATCTTGTACTTAATGGTTTGATGTGGATCTGCACCCTTTTGTCTTCAAGTATGCGTTGAACAGCATTATATATAGGTAGCTGCTCAACGCCTGCTATTTTCAGTGCCTCCACAATCATTGTGTTCTCTATTAGTTCCAAATATTCACGCTCATGGATTGTAATATACTTGGTCGATTCCGACTTTAAGCGTGCCATTGTTACAAATATTTATATTTACCACTACGTTTATCTTCAT
>JBCQUZ010000060.1:0-12657 GCA_047173645.1 Rikenellaceae bacterium | reverse complement strand
TTCCGAAAGTATAATGTATCTCATATAAACCTCTGATTATGAAGTAAATATACGAAATATTTGCCAATTATCCAAAGAAAATACGAAAAATATCGCAATATTTTTTTTGCGCTACTTATTATCAATCTAAACCAATCAAAATCACAAAATCAACCTCTGCAATTTGTTAGCTATTTGCACTTTAGCGCTATTTAACTTAGATAATCGTTGAATTATCGCCATCTGCTCATCTTCGCTAAGACCATCTTGTGTTAAAGCGGCTTGTTGTTCCTTAATCATAGATTCCAAAACCTTTGATTTGTAGAGCATAACAGCTTTGGGCAACCCTGCCGATAGCACCTCCGCTTCGGTGTCGGCACGCATTTGCTTCATTGCCCAAAGTTGACTTGGGATATAGTTATCGTCGGAGGTGAGAATCTCGACCGAACGATTACATACATCGGGATCGGAGTGTGCAATAAATATCGATGTCGGCACCTCAACTCCTTCGCCTAGATGTTCCCATTCGGCACGATATGTCGCAACGATTAAATTATAGACTGGATCACGAAACTCCATCCCCCCCTCATCTAATTCCGAAAGGATTAAGGTTGCAATATTGTAGCTCAACATCTCCGTACCTTCGCGTATTTCGACACTTTCATGCCCCGATTTAAGGAGATATTTTGTGAGTTCACGCTCCAAAATTGTCATGGTGCTTCCTGCCTCAATTTTGTGGCTTAGATCTATCTTTTGAACATTTTGTTCGCGACGTTGAGCCTCCGCTTGGCGACGTATAAACTCCGCTGTTTCGCGATCGTTGGGCGATATGGCACACTTGCGAGCCACCTCCGAGATCAATATCGACTCATCAATATCCATGATTGTCGAACACTCCTTCGTAAATATCGAACGCTTTATGGGCTCCTCGATTTGCGAGATCGACTCCACCATTTCGGAGATCATCTCCGCCCGTTTCACTGGGTCGTTGCCACTCTCGCCAAGTAGTAACTTCGCTTTATAGCTCAAAAAATTCTCTTCGTGGGCATGAATATATTTTCGCACCTCATCCGAGGTATGAGCCCTTGCAAATGAGTCGGGATCGTGCTCCACGGGCAACGATACAACCCTTACATTCATCCCCTCCTTAAGCACCAAATCTATTCCGCGGATCGCCGCTTTGACTCCAGCAGCGTCACCATCATATATGATTGTGATATTTTTAGTGAAACGATTCAACAATCGAATTTGCTCCACGGTGAGTGATGTTCCCGATGAACTCACGACATTTTCGATGCCTGCTTGGTGCATCGAGATCACATCTGTATATCCCTCAACCATAATCACTTGGTCGAGTTGCTGGATTGACTTTTTGGCAAAAAACAATCCATAAAGCTCTCGTTTTTTGCTATATATTTCGCTTTCGGGCGAATTTTGATACTTCGCAACCTTCTTGTCGGTACGAAGTGTTCGACCTCCAAAAGCAACCACACGTCCCGATATATTGTGGACTGGGAAGATCACACGATCTCGAAATCTATCAAATGAAGATCCATCCGAATCTCTTTCTAGCGATAATCCTGTCGACAACAAAAACTCCTTTTTATACCCTTTGGCAATTGCGCTTTGCGACATAGTATCGCCTTTGGAGGGGCAAAATCCTAGTCCAAATTTTGTAATAGTAGAGTCACTAAAACCTCGTTTTTGTTTGAAGTATGCCCCCCCGATGCTCACCCCCTCTGAACTCTTATTCAGATAGTCGGCAAAGTAATCTGATGCCCATGAATTGAGAGCAAACATGCTCTCACGATTATCGTTACGCTGAGTCTCTTCGGGCGAGAGTTCTCGCTCTTTAACCTCGATGCCATATCGTTTGGCTACAACCTTCAACGCTTCGGGATACGATATACCCTCATGCTCCATAACAAAAGTTACAGCATTGCCACCCTTACCGCAACCAAAACAGCGAAAGAGTCCCTTAGCTGGCGAGACAACAAACGATGGGGTCTTTTCGTTGTGAAAAGGGCAACATGCTTGATAGTTGACACCTTTACGTTTGAGTGTGACATAATCGCCAATAATATCTACGATATTGGCGGCGGCGTATATTCGGTCTACGGTATCTCTATCAATCATTGTTCTATTTGTACGTATCGAGTACAAAGTTAAGAATATTTTCATAACTTTGCGTCATGGAGTTTAAATTATCCGCAGAATATAAACCTACGGGCGATCAACCCGAAGCAATTGAGCAACTTACAAATCATGTTACGGGTTTTCCGCGATACAGTACCCTTATGGGTGTTACTGGATCGGGAAAGACATTTACCATAGCCAATGTTATAGCCAATGCCAACCGCCCTGTATTGATCCTCAGCCACAACAAAACCCTCGCCGCACAGCTCTATGGAGAGTTTAAGAATTTCTTTCCCGACAATGCGGTGGAGTATTTTGTGTCATATTATGACTATTATCAACCCGAAGCATATCTGCCTTCGAAGGATGTATATATCGAAAAGGATTTGTCGATCAACGACGAGATCGAGAAGATGCGACTAAGCACCGTGTCGACTCTACTGTCGGGGCGAAGAGATGTGATTGTGGTGTCGAGTGTATCGTGTATATATGGTATGGGAAACCCCGATGATTTCGAGGCGGTATCGATAAAAATCAAGGTGGGCGATATGATTGTTCAACGTCGACTGTTGTATGCTCTAGCCGATGCCTTGTACACTCGCACGGAGCGTGAGTTGATGCCTGCGACTTTTAGAGTTCGGGGCGAGAGTGTAGAGATTATGACCGCCTATGGAGGGGTGTGCTATAGAGTCTCGTTTTACGATTTCGAAGTCGAAACAATTGATGTCATAGATCCAATCTCGGGACGTGTAATATCTACACAAGACGAAGTTAAGATCACTCCAGCCAATGTGTTTGTCACCACCCAAGGGCGCATTGCCAATGTTATAAGCCAAATATATTTGGATCTTGGATTTCAAGTTAAGGCGTTCGAAGATAATGGTCGAATGGTCGAAGCTCAACGCCTAAAGCAGAGGGTGGAGTATGATCTTGAGATGATTAAGGAGCTTGGCTATTGTTCGGGAATCGAGAACTACTCTAGATATTTTGATAATCGCAAACCTGGGCAAGCACCATTCTGCTTGCTCAACTACTTCTCCGACGATTTTATAACCGTCATAGATGAAAGCCACGTTATGATACCCCAAATTAGAGGTATGTATGGAGGAGATAGAGCTCGCAAGGAGAACCTCGTGGAGTATGGATTTAGATTGGAGGCGGCAAAGGATAATCGACCGCTGACATTAAGTGAATTTGACAACAACACAGGTAAAACAATATTTGTTAGCGCCACACCTGCCGATTTGGAGTTGATACGAAGTGAAACATTTGTTGTAGAGCAACTCATACGCCCCACAGGACTTATTGATCCACCCCTTTCGGTACATATCAATACCCATATGGTGGATCATCTAATGACGGAGATTGATCGCGAGATAAAGGCGAAAAATAAAATTTTGGTCACCACCATAACCAAACGAATGGCAGAGGAGTTATCAAAATATTTTGACCGTGCAGGAGTTCGTAATAGATATATCCACTCCGATGTAGATACATTGGAACGAGTCGAGATATTGGATGATCTGCGCAAAGATATGTATGATGTATTGATCGGCGTGAATCTTCTGCGCGAAGGTCTCGATTTGCCAGAGGTGGGATTGGTTGCAATTACCGATGCCGACAAGGAGGGTTTCTTGCGTAATGTTAGATCTATAACTCAGATTGCAGGACGCGCCGCACGCCACCCCAATGGTCGAGTTATAATGTATGGTGACAAGATCACCGATTCGATGAAGGAGGCAATCGAACAAAGTAATCGTCGACGTATGAAGCAGGTAGCTTATAATATACAACACGAAAAACTCCCTTCGCGAGCCCAAAAAAGTGGAGATGGTGGTGCTAATGCTCTGATTTCGGAGCGACCATCCGAAGAGACGATGACCGCATATCCAATCCAAGAACAACACTATCAACAAGTTGCCGACAGCAGTCAAAGTTACCAAAAGGTTGCCGAAAAAAAATATGATTATGCTTCATCACCCCTACCCATAGGTCGAGATTTGGAGGATATGATCGAAAAAGCGAAGAGCGAAATGGAACAAGCCGCCAAAGATTTAGACTTCACAAAAGCCATCGCACAACGCGATAAGATGTATGAACTTATCAAGATTCGTGATAGAAGCAAAAACTCAACAAAATTATTTTAAAAAGAGTAGCTTAAAGAGTAACTTGCACAATATAACCGAGGTCTGCCCCTGCGCGGGGCGGGCGGTGGGGTGCTCCCCACGGAGCTGATTTATATAGCGCTTTGGGATACGCGATTCTAATAAGCCATAGAGGTTCCGCGCGAAAGATAGAGCCTATTGCTGTTCTCCGAAAGATTTGTCACCCAAAAGAAGTAGTAGTAATCATACCCTTGAAATTTACGTATAGATGCCTTTTCATCATCCTTGGATGCCAAAGAATCTGATTGCGCACGCATAACATCGACCGACCCTTTGACAGCAAATTGAACTCGCCGTTTGAGCTTTTCCTGCAACTTAATCATCTGAATATCAATCTCGGGATCATTACTTATATATGAAATATCGAGATACAAAACCTCCTCTTGAGCATTGGCTATGATATTTACTCTCACATTTAACCCCCGACGTTCCAACTGTTTAACCCAACTTTTGTTTAACATCCTTCGGGCGATATACTTCACCTCCTCGATATTTTGCACCAACCCTGCCGCCGAAACATAATCTTCGCCATAAAAAGCGATGCGTCGATTCGCCTCGGTGATTATGTGGCGATAGACGCTATCTATTCGGGCAATCTCCGACAATCGATATATAGTTGCCGCATAACCATTTAGAGGCATGATATATTTATATCGTTTAACATACTCCACCCCCTCATACTCAATTAACGAGGGGCGAGGCACCCCCTCATCGTCGACCTCCAACTCCGTGCTAGATTGTGGAGCATCGAACGCCATTGTCGCAGGCAAAGATATAAGTAAAAACAATATCGCGAGGAGATATTTCATTAGCAATTGTAATTATGTGTCATGCTAAAGTAATAATTATCTCAAAAATAACCAAATATTTACAGAAATAACCAAAATTTTTACCATTCCAAAATCAAAAAGGGGCGAAGCTCATATTACGAACTTCACCCCCTTTTTCGACAAAAAATATATCTAAAATATCTATCTACTTATCCGAGATCTCATTATCAAAAATCTCGCGATACTCTCTCTCGACATCTCCAGATACTAAAACATTCTTATCAATATAAGCATTTCTTTCGCTAGCTAAAGCTGGAATTGGCTGATCCTTGATTCTATACCCCAACAGATTCACATTATCAATCCCAATGGGCAAAGGTGGAAATATAAGTGTAAATATCACCGTGCGACCAACTTGATCTATAACTCTCACATATCTATCCAACGGAATATCCTTCGCCACCCCCTTGATTGGATACCTCTTGAAGGTTATAGGATCAACAAGAAAGGTCTCGGACGAAAAGCCAAACCATTGCTTAGAGTAGAAAATTGTACCTACAATATCAACCTCCGTATATCCATCGCGCCTATATGCGGCAATCACATCGCCATTCACATAATTACCATTCTCGATCACTGTGGTCTGCGCCCTGCTGAGTTCATAATAATCAACACGTTCCACTGGTTCCACAGAGATAATAGGAGTAGGGATTTTTGGGGTTGCAGGAACAACCACCTCCTCTTTGGCTGGAGCCTCAATAGGTCGTATTTCCACGATTCTATTTAAATCTTGAGCACTCACCATATCCATACTCTTTATTGTCTCGGGATCTATACCCTTTAACATAGTTATGTCGGCTCCCTCAAATATCTTGGTTGTTCCATCTTTAAATGTAAGAACAATGCCATCTTCTGTGGCATGCAAACGCTCCTTGGATGCACCCTTTTGCATTCGCTCCATACCATATGGGAACCTTGCTGTAAAATCCCCCGCCTTAACATAATCTAACACCACGCTAATAGAATCCGTGCCAGAGATTTTGCTCGACATCGACGACCCAACTCTAAGAATTAGATAATCAATAAGTTCAGAATTATAATAGTACAACTCTTGCAACCCTTTTGACCCTTTGCGCACGGTTCTCGCTCCATTTTTAAACATCACCGCCAAATTTACACTCTCGACCAATAGAGGGTCGGTAGATTCGCTTGCCTCCACATCTGTGGGCGACAAAAGCGATAGAACAATCATCATCACAAACGCAGTGAACACTTTATATATTCCACTTTTTTTACCCCTTCCACACCCTCTTCTGGCTTGACTCCTATCCTTTTTCATTATTCAAAACTATTTCATTCTTTAGTTACACAACTTTTTAACGTTATTAACCGAAAAAAGTTTTTTTAACTATCTTTGCGCCATCAAAATAAATTCATGCAAAAATGTTACAGACAAGCATTATAACAATTCTACTCCTCGTAGTATCAAATATATTTATGATCTTCGCATGGTATGGACACCTCAAACTGCACGACAGTGGGGTCTCGACCAATTGGCCATTATATGGAGTGATTCTCTTTTCGTGGGGCATCGCCTTGTTAGAGTATATGTTTCAAGTCCCAGCCAATCGCATTGGATTTGTAGGCAACGGAGGTCCTTTCACCCTAATGCAACTCAAAGTGATGCAGGAGGTGATTACTCTAGTTGTATTTACCGTTTTCGCACAGCTATTCTTCCAAGGCAATGAGCTTAGGTGGAACCACTTAGTAGCATTCCTACTCCTTGTCGGAGCAGTCTACTTCATATTTTTAGACACCACAAAGTGACCCCCACCAATCACCCTATCATCAATATATAATACGACAGGTTGACCTTGAGCACATGCCCAAGCTGGATTTTCGAGATGCACAATATATTCACCATCGACAGTTGACTTTTCGACCTTTGCATACCCTTCGGGATTGCGCCCCAAGCCTCGCACTAAAACCGATATATTAGATGATGAGAGTACCTCTTCTTCATCGACGAAATTGCACTCATTGATTACGAGCGTATTGGTATATAACTCCCGATCTTCGCCCACAACGATTTGGTTATTGGCTGCATTCATACCCACAACTGCCAAACCCATTGGAATACCTTCACCTCGTTTTTGACCAATGGTATAATACGCCAAGCCTCGATGTTCGCCCACAACTTCGCCTACCAAATTGACAATCTCACCACGACGTATTTTGTGTCCTACCCTCTCTATGAGTTCCGAATAGTGACACCCCCTCAAAAAGCACACTCCCATGCTCTCCTTTTTGAGTGTCGAACGAGATTTTATATCCTCCTTAATCTTATCTGCCATCGGAGTAAGTGCCATTTGCAAAGCCTCTTGACTTACACCCCACAAATAATATGATTGATCTTTGCGAGGATCCTTCGCCTTCGACACATATATTTTACCATTGTGATGCACGGTCGAAAAATAGTGTCCCGTAGCGATATAATCTGCCTCGACACTCTTAGCATACTCTACAAGTTCGACCCACTTAATATGTGGATTACAACGCGTACAAGGAGCTGGCGTGCGCCCTGCGATATACTCCCCCACGAAATAATCTATCACCTCGCGACGAAATCTTTCGCGACAATCCTTCACCACAAAATTAATTCCCATCTTTCGAGCACTCTCTCGCCCCTTGAGAATTTGCTCTTCATCACCCTCGGCAAGCGAAAGCATCAATGCCGTAACATCATACCCTTCATCACGCAAATTCTCCGCCACCGCGCTACTATCAATGCCTCCACTGAAGGCTAAAATTACCCTCTTATTTATCATATACCCTCTCTAATTCTCTCTTTAATCTCTCAACGATTTTGGGATATTTAGCCACTAAATTTTGACTCTCACCCATATCATTTTTTAAATCGTATAGTTCATAATCATTCGTTCCAAAATCCATTAGATAGACCGTCTTAATCTCTCTATCGGGTAGCAATAGTTTCCATCTTTTATCTCTGATACCCACAAATTTAGTCAATCCGTCATGGTGTTAACTATAGTGAAAATACTCCCTAGCACTTCGTCTACCACCTCCAAATATCAATTCACTTTGATCCACCCCATCCATGCGCAAATCCGTAGGGATAGAGTAACCCATAACGCCTGCAAATGTCGGTACAAAATCGAGTGTCGACACTAGCTCATCACAGTTTTTTCCTGCATCAACTACCCCACTCCATCTAACAATACATCTCACTCGCGAGCCAGCCTCATAAGCCGAACCTTTACCACCTCGAAGCCCTCCTGGATCACCCCAAAAGATCGCCCCCTCGGGATAATATTTACTATAATTAGGATTTTGGTTATATTTAGTTTGACACCAAGGACCATTATCCGTTGCATATATAACAATTGTATTATCTGCTATACCTAGCTCCTCCAATGTCTCCAAAAGTCGTCCTGTCTCATAGTCAAACTCCTCGACAACATCACCATACATCCCCCTTCGGAGACACCCTTAAAACACTCCGATGGCTCAATCACAACGTGCATCATCGTGTGTGATAAATATATAAAAAATGGTGTTTCATCATCGCGCTTTTCGCGAAGAAACTCGATTGTTTTGTCGGTGTACAAACTCAACAAAGAGCTCATATCGGTGTGTTTACCAACCAACTCATCATTCTCATACAGCGTGACCGACCCTCTATCATTAGCCGCTAAGGGACCATAATAATAATCAAATCCTTGGGCTAAAGGCATCTGCTCCTTCACAGTCTTTCGTCCCGAAAGATCCCACTTTCCGATACACACCGTTTGATACCCTGCATCGCGAGCATACTCCGCCATCGTTACTTCCGAAGCGTGCATAGAGCGTCCTCCACTCCTAATGGGATAGCGCCCCGTGAGCAGAGCCGAACGCGAAGATCCACTAACTGGCTGAGCATAAAAATTACCAAACGACATACCCTCCTGTGCAAATCTATCCATCACAGGAGTTTTATTGGTTTGACTTCCAAAGCATCCAAAATCAGCATAACCTTGATCGTCGGTCAATATAATCAATACATTTGGTCTCTTAGACTCATCTTCGCCACGAGCCATAGATGACAACGTAGTCAGACACATACTACCCGAAAGTAATGCTACACCTATTTTATTCATATACATTCAATTCATACAAAATTCAATGCGCCAATACTATTACATATTAGCGCATTAACAATTTTAAACTGCCTCCATTTCTCGCATTTTCTTCTGCTCGAAATACTCTGGTTTGTTTTGTTTGATAAAGTTGATCACCTCCTCTAGTCCATCACTCACCTTATCGAAATCCTCCTTGTAGAGGAATATCTTGTGGCGATCGTAGCTGACCGTTCCATCTGGATAGGTCTTTTTTCTACTCTCTGTGATTGTTAAAAAGTTGTCATCGTCTTTTGTCGTTCTCACATCTATAAAGTAGGTACGACGACCTGCTTTGATAGCCTTTGTTAAAATTGGTTCGCCAAAGTCCTCCTCCGTGCGACGATTGTTTAATTGTGACATAGTAAAGTTTTTAGTTGGTTAATTGGTTTTACTTAATGCGAATATAATAAAATAACTTCACATATGCAAATTTTATTGAACCAATATTATATTTTACCATATATTTAGGATCTCACTATCCCAATTTTCGAGCAGTTGTTCTATACGCGAAAAGCGAATAGAGTCGTTTTGATTTAGAATTTCGTAGAACGACGAAGTCGAGAAAAGCCTTTGAGCAATAAGCGCCTTGATATAAACACCCGACTCTACAAGCAATTCATCCACAGAGACTTCCTCCAACTCAACACCTCTATCTCCTGCCGACTTAATCATCATATCTATCATCCCTTCATTCACCTCAAATCGATCTCTGAAACTCTCAAACGAGGGATAAAGCGACTTGAGCTCTTCGCGATTTTTATCCAGATAATTAATTGTAAAATTATTCACTACACCTTGTCTTATTAGCTTTGTGTAATTTGATGACAGAGGTGTCGTATCGCCCAAAATTTCAATATCGGGAGTAATTCCTCCACCTCCATACACCTCTCTTCCCACACGTAAAGTCTTGAATCGCAACGAATCAGAATGTTCCGCACGTTCATCTGCATGTGCATAATATTCATCTCTTTTACCTTTGGTGTATGGTCGCTGAATTGCACGCCCCGAAGGAGTTAAATATTTTGAAATTGTAATCCTCACAGCCGATCCATCCGAAAGCGGATATTGCCTTTGAACAAGTCCTTTTCCAAAACTTGTTTCGCCCACAACAACGCCACGATCCCAATCCTGCAACGCTCCCGCCACGATTTCACTTGCCGAAGCGGAGCTCCCATCGATCATTACAATCACATTGCCTTTTTGGAACTGACCATTCACCGTGCCCCTCAACGTCTGCGATTCAACCCCCTCTGTCGAGACAATCACCGCATCCTTAGGCAAAAAGAAATTGGATAGTTGCACCGCCTGCGACAATAAACCTCCGCCATTTCCACGCAAATCGAGCACCATATTTTCTACCTTTCCCAACTTCTCATACGCCTCATAAAACTCCGACATTGTAGTCTCCCCAAATCTATTTATGCGAATATATCCAGTCGTTGGATTAAGTTTATAAGCTGCATCAATGGTCGTAATAGGGATATTGTCGCGCACGATCGAGAAGTGCAACGTTTCAACTTCGCCACTCCTTAACACATCAATATCTACCCTACTTCCACGTTCGCCTCGCAACAATTTAGGCACTTCGCCTTGTGTTATTCCAATTGCATTTAAGGTATCAATACGTACAATTCGATCATTAGCCATCACCCCCACCTTTTCGGCTGGAGCCCCCACAATTGTATTCACAACACGAAGGGTATCATCCATCACACTAAATTCGATTCCTATACCACTGAACTCACCCTCGAAACTCTCGTTTATAGATTTCATCTCGTCAGCATTATAATATGCTGAGTGAGGATCTAACTCCTTAAGCACCGACCTTATAGCACTCTCAACAAGAGGCTCCGAATCTAACTCTTCTATGTAAAATGCCGACAATAGCGAATAAAACTGATTAAATTTACGTAACTGTACACGATCTTCGTCGGTACCCCCCTTCACTACAAATACCGTCAGGGCACAAACCATAAAGGCACATATTAAATAGAATCGTTTCATTGCCAATTTATGCTAATTTATTATTGTATCAACTTATAATTATTTTACTTCAAAACTGCCTACTTCAAAAATTGCGCTAGATCACCAAATGCAACCTTTTGTTGTTCGCCCGAAACCATATTTTTCACCGTCGCTACACTCTCCTCAATCTCTTGGCTACCAATGATTACAACAAATGGAATTTTACGTCGATTGGCATACTCCATCTGCTTCTTCATCTTAGCACTGTCGGGATATATCTCCGTTGGAACACCCTCGTTACGCAACTGTGTCATCAATTTTAGCGATGCTAACTGCTCCACCTCTCCAAAATTTGTAAACATAACCTTTGTCGAAAAGTTCACCTCCTCAGGGAATAGCTTCATTCCCACCATCACATCATATATTCTATCGGCACCAAACGAGATTCCAACACCCGACACATTAGGCATTCCAAATATTCCCGTCAAATCATCATAACGACCTCCACCACATATAGAACCAATTGCAAAATCACGAGCCTTAACCTCGAAAATTGCCCCCGTATAGTAGTTTAGTCCACGCGCCAACGATAGGTCGATCTCAATATCTAGCTCCAGACCCAACGCCTCGCTAAGTGATAATATTGTGCGTAGCTCCTCGACTCCCGTCATTCCAACTTCGGACTCCGCGATTATCCCCGCCAATTTATCTAACTTCTCGACATTTGTACCGCTAAGCTCCAAAGTAGGTTGCAACTTCGTGATCGCCTCATCTTCGATACCACGCTCTCTAAGTTCCGCCTTAACATTGTCCAACCCGATTTTGTCGAGCTTATCAATCGCCACGGTTATATCCATCATCTTGTCGGCATGCCCAATAGTTTCAGCAATTCCATACAAAATCTTACGATTGTTAACCTTCAAAGTCACAGCTATTCCAAGAGCCTTAAATACCCTCTCGACAATCTCCACCAACTCAACTTCGTTGACGAGAGACTTCGATCCAACCATATCGACATCACATTGATAAAACTCTCTATAACGCCCCTTTTGTGGACGATCTGCGCGCCACACAGGTTGAATTTGGTATCTTTTATATGGGAACACCAATTCGTTTTGGTGTTGCACAACATATCTCGCGAAGGGCACCGTGAGGTCATATCTCAACCCCTTTTCGCAAATCTTCGATGCGTTTGCCATCTCCTCGCGCGACATCTGCTTTGCATAGTCACCCGAGTTCAAAATCTTAAAGAGAAGTTTATCACCCTCCTCGCCATACTTACCCATCAGAGTCGAAAGATTCTCCATAGAAGGGGTTTCGAGCGGTGCGAAGCCAAAGAGTTTAAAAACACCTTTGATGGTGTCGAAAATATATTGTCTGCGCATCATCTCAGAGTGTCCGAAATCGCGCGTCCCCTTAGGGATTGATGGTTTTTGAATTGCCATTACCTATATTTTAAATCAT
>JBCQUZ010000059.1:0-12789 GCA_047173645.1 Rikenellaceae bacterium | reverse complement strand
CTTGGCGGGTTTTGGGGGTAATGGCTCTCCTTTATGCAAAGATACAAAATATCCAACTAATTAACGATCAATTAGTTGGATATTTTTATTGTGGTGATTTATATTTTGCGAGTGAGCCTAGTTATTAGGTTGTTTAAGTGGGTTAGAGCATTGTAGTTGGTCACTACAGTGCTCTAACCTTTTGCTTATACAACCCCCTTTCTACTTAGTCGAAAAATAGAGATCCAGCAACTCCTTGGCTGCCACAAAGGAGCTAACCTTTGATTCCAAAACTCGCTTTTCGTAATTGGGCAAAGCCTCCTCAACGGAGTGGTTGTTGTAGAATCCATTGCGCAGAGTTTCGTTAATGCTCTCGAACATCCAATATTTAAGTTGTCGTTGACGATTGTGAATGAAATACCCATTCCCCTTAGTGTGTTCGATATACTCCTCGACACCTTTCCACACCTCTTCGAGCCCCGTTTTTTCGAGCGATGAGCAGGTGAATACCTCGGGACGACGACCCGATTCGGGCATCGGAAATAGATGCAAGGCTCCCGAATATTGAGTCTTGGCAAGGTTCGCCTTCATTACATTCTCGCCATCAGCCTTGGTGATAACCATCATATCGGCCATCTCCATAATTCCACGTTTGATGCCTTGAAGTTCGTCGCCTGCGCCCGAAATTTGGAGCATCATAAACATATCGACCATCGAGTGAACGGCAGTTTCGGATTGCCCAACACCAACAGTTTCGATAAGTATTACATCGAACCCTGCCGCTTCGCAAAGTATAATAGTCTCACGACTTTTGCGCGCCACACCACCCAACGACCCTGCCGAAGGGGAAGGGCGAATAAAGACATCGGCATTTGCCGAAATAGACTCCATGCGTGTTTTGTCGCCAAGGATAGAACCGCCACTCCTTTCAGAACTGGGGTCGATAGCCAACACCGCAAGTTTATGTTTGAGCGATGTGACCATCCCTCCGACAGCCTCGATGAATGATGATTTGCCTGCTCCAGGCACGCCTGTTATTCCTATGCGCACGGAATTCCCCGAATGGGGCAAACACCCCTCGATAATCTCTTGGGCTTGTGCGTGATGCTCTGCATTGGCACTTTCGACAAGAGTTATAGCTTGTGAGAGGATTGTGATGTCGCCAGCCAAAATGCCATCTATGTACTCTTGAGATGTGCGTTTTTTGCGGCGACGTTTGACGAAGTGAGGATTCACAATTGGTTGATCGCTAACTCCTTCAGCGACCTTAAGAGCCGAATCGTGGTGTGTGTCGACCCAATCACGTTCGAAGTGTTCTATTTTTGAGAATGCCATTACTGTTACTGTTTTTATATTGTATATGCGAAGGTAGCAAAAAATGTGAAAAAATGGGTTAAATAATCGAAATAAATTTTGGTTATTTATAATTAATACATACCTTTGCTCGCTATAAGTTATTGTGCAAAAGAGTAAACTTACTATTATAAAATAAACAAAACAAATTATGAAAGTATCTCACATTGAGCACCTCGGAATCGCTGTGAACAGCCTAGAGGAGTCAGTCCCATATTGGGAGAATGTATTGGGTCTAAAATGCTACGCAGTAGAGGAGGTAGCAGACCAAAAGGTACGCACCGCATTTTTTATGTTGGGTCAAACAAAGATCGAACTTTTGGAGCCAACTTCAGAGGATTCAACGATCGCTAAGTACATCGCAAACAAGGGTATCGGTATCCACCACATGGCTCTAGCGTGCGAGGGTATCGAGGAGCAAATGGCAGATGCTGAGGCTCAAGGAATCCGCCTTATCGACAAAACTCCACGCAAGGGAGCTGAGGGTATGACAATTGCATTCCTTCACCCAAAGTCGACTCAAGGTATCCTAACAGAGCTTTGCGAGAAGAAATAAGCAAAAAGAAATTTTTCAAATATAGCTATGAGCGAAATTCAAAAAAAGATCAAAGTGCTAGTCGAGAACCGTGAGGCTGCCCGCATGGGTGGTGGTCAAAAACGTATCGACGCACAACACGCTAAGGGTAAATATACCGCACGTGAGAGAATTGATATGCTACTCGATGAGGGTTCATTCGAGGAGTTCGATATGTTTGTTACACACCGTTGTACAGACTTCGGAATGGACAAGAGCCACACATTTGGCGATGGTGTAGTTACAGGTTACGGAACCATCGAAGGTCGTTTGGTATATGTCTTTGCGCAAGACTTCACCGTGACGGCTGGTTCGTTGTCGATCTCTATGGCAGAGAAGATCTGCAAGGTTCAAGATATGGCACTTCGCAATGGTGCGCCATGTATCGGTATCAATGACTCGGGAGGTGCTCGTATCCAAGAGGGTGTTAACGCACTTGCAGGATATGCTAATATCTTCCAACGCAATGTGATGTCGTCGGGCGTTATCCCACAAATCTCAGCAATCTTTGGTCCTTGCGCAGGAGGTGCGGTATATTCACCAGCACTTACCGACTTCATCATCATGAAGAAGCAAACTTCAAATATGTTCCTTACTGGACCTAAGGTTGTTAAGACTGTAACTGGCGAGGATGTAACTCAAGAGCAATTGGGAGGTGCACAAATGCACACTACACGTTCGGGAGTTGCTCAATTTGCTGTTGACACCGAAGATGAGGGTATCTCACTTATCCGCAACTTGTTGTCGTACATCCCTCAAAACAATATGGAGGATGCACCTCTAGCGGCTTGTGATGATAAGATCACTCGCTTGGAGGATTCACTCAACGAGATTATCCCAGACAATCCAAACAAACCATACGATATGACGGATGTTATCCGCGCAATTGTCGATAATGGTGAGTACTTGGAGTCTGCGGCAGGTTTCGCGAAGAATATCATCACTTGCTTTGCTCGTTTTAATGGTCAAAGTGTGGGTATCATCGCTAACCAACCTAAGTTTATGGCTGGAGTTTTGGATAGCAACGCTAGTCGCAAGGCTGCTCGCTTTATCCGTTTCTGCGATGCTTTCAATATTCCACTCGTTACGTTGGTTGACGTTCCTGGATTCTTGCCTGGAACAACCCAAGAGTATGGTGGCGTTATCACACACGGAGCGAAGTTGTTGTTCGCATATTGCGAGGCTACAGTTCCAAAGGTAACTGTTACTCTTCGTAAGGCTTACGGAGGTGCATATATCGTGATGTCGAGCAAGCACATCCGCGGTGATATAAACTACGCATGGCCAATGGCAGAGATCGCAGTTATGGGTGCAAGCGGTGCTGTAGAGGTGTTGCAAGCTAAGGCTCTTTCTGCATTTGAAGATCCTGAGGAGAAGGCTAAGTTCGTAGCAGAGAAGATCGCGGAGTACAACGATAAGTTTTCGAACCCTTACAACGCAGCGCGTTACGGATATATCGACGATGTTATCGAGCCACGCAATACACGTTTCCGTGTGATCCGTGCATTGCAATCATTGGCAACTAAGCGTTTGCAAAATCCTCCTAAGAAACACTCTAATATCCCATTGTAGTTATGATGAGTCAACTAATAATGAATCCTCTTACCTTTGCTCAGCTATCTGCAGGGCAAGGTAAGTTGGGTGCAGAGACAATTCTTAAGAATGACCCCCACGGATTGACAGTTGCTTTGATCTCGATTAGCGTTGTTTTGACCGCTCTAATTGTGTTGGCACTTATAATCTTCGGGTTCTCGAAGGTGGTTGTTGCAGTGCGTAAGCAAACAGCTATCGAGACTATCGAGCAATCATCCGAAAAGGCTATCGCTCAAGCTCCACTCAAACCAGGAGAGGTTAGTGGTGAGACTTTGGCAGCAATCGCAGTTGCTCTTAAGCTCAACAAGGAGGCTTTGCATGATCGCGAAAGTGAGGTTATCACACTCAATACAGTGGCTCGTGTCTATTCACCTTGGAGTTCAAAAATTCATGGTCTAACAAATCTTCCTCGATAGGGATAATCAACAAACGAAAATTTTATGAAAGATTATAATTTCAAAATCAATGGTAACCCCTATGTGGTTGGCATTGAACTTAAAGATGAAAAGAGTGCAGAGGTAATCGTCAATGGTACACGCTACAACGTCGAGATCGAGGGCGATGGAACAGTCAAAAAAGCTGTTGCAATGCGTCCACAAGTGGCTTCGGCTCCAGCTTCGCACCCAGTAGCAAATGCTGCATCGCCAGCACCAAAGCCATCGGCATCGGTTGGCGCAGGCGAATCGGCAGTAGTAAGTCCACTTCCAGGAGTAATCCTCGATATTAGAGTTGCTGTAGGCGATACAGTTGCTGTGGGCGACACTCTTTTGGTTCTCGAAGCTATGAAGATGGAGAACAATGTAGACTCTACAACTTCGGGTGTAGTTAAATCGATCAAGGTTAAGTGCTCTGACTCGGTGTTGGAGGGCGACGTACTTATTACAATAGGATAATCGTATGACAACGTTTTTATCATCATCATTTTTGGGTGAGAGTCTAAGCGACTTCTTGGGAAGCACAGGTTTTGCGGCTTTGTGTACACAAGAGGGTGGCTGGAAGTATTTGGTGATGATCGCAGTAGGTTGCTTCTTCTTGTATCTCGCTATTAGACATAAATTTGAACCTATGTTATTGGTTCCAATCGGTTTTGGTATCATTTTGGGAAATATCCCACTCATGCCAGGTAATGAGATTGGACTCTATAGCGAAGGTTCGGTTCTTAACTTCCTATACTTCGGTGTGAGGTATGGTGTATATCCTCCGCTCATTTTCTTGGGTGTGGGTGCTCTTACAGATTTCTCGGCATTGTTGTCGAATCCTAAGTTGATGTTGATTGGTGCAGCTGCACAAATTGGTATCTTTGCAGCCTATATGGGTGCTTTAGCTTTAGGATTCCCAGCAAATGAGGCGGGATCTATCGCAATTATTGGTGGTGCGGATGGTCCTACGGCTATCTTCCTTACGGGTATTTTGGCTCCTGAGTATTTGGGTGCTATTGCAATCTGCGCATACTCTTATATGGCGTTGGTTCCAGTGATTCAACCTCCAGTGATGCGTCTTTTGACCACCGAGAAGGAGCGCAAAATTAGAATGCGTCCATCGCGTGCGGTGTCGAAAATGGAGAAGATTTTGTTCCCAATACTTGCATTTATCCTTACGACTTTCATTGTACCCGATGCTATTCCATTGTTGGGAATGTTGTTCCTCGGAAACTTGATGAAGGAGTCTGGAGTGGTTAATCGCCTCACTAAAACAGCAGGAAATCAACTTGTCGATATTGTGACAATTTTGATTGGTGTTACGGTGGGTGCATCGACTCAAGCAGATGTATTCCTTACACCTAAGACTGTTGGAATCTTTATCCTTGGTGCGGTATCGTTTATTATCGCGACATCAGGAGGTGTATTATTTGTGAAGTTCATGAACCTATTCCTTAAGGAGGGTAAGAAGATCAATCCACTTATCGGTAATGCAGGAGTTTCGGCTGTTCCAGCGGCAGCTCGTGTGAGCCAAGATATGGGATTGAAGTATGATAAATCAAACTACTTGTTGATGCACGCCATGGGTCCTAATGTTGCCGGTGTTGTTGGTTCGGCAGTTGCTGCAGGTATCCTACTTTCGTTCTTGGGCTAAAGTTAGATTGATTTTAGATAGAGAGATGCTTTCCCACGGAAAAGCATCTCTCTTTTATATAGCTACCAAGATTCGAGTTTATTAAGCGGTTGAGACTAGGGTTTTCAGCGCTAAAATAAAGAGATATAAAATTAGAGGAGAGATGATTATTACCAAATTATTTGGTTAATCATCTCTCCTCCTTTTATCTTTGATATTTTGTTGGTTGTTATGGATCAATCCACAAATAGACCTACATTAATTAAATAAAGGTCACCCCTAAATAAGAATGACCTTTTTCCATATACACCTTAATAAGGTGAATACAAATACTATTTAACTGCGTTAACGATTGCAACAAAAGCCTGTGGCTCGTTCATTGCGAGATCAGCCATAACCTTACGGTTGATAACGATACCCTTTGCATTGAGCTTACCGATAAACTCTGAATAGGTCATACCTTGTGCGCGAACCGCAGCATTGATACGAACAATCCATAGAGAACGATATGTTCTCTTCTTAAGTGCGCGGTGTGCATAAGCATACTGCAAACCCTTCTCGACAGTATTTTTGGCTACTGTCCATACATTTCCCCTTGAACCAAAGTTACCTTTGGCAAGTTTCAAAACCTTTTTTCTTCGTGCGCGTGACGCAACAGCGTTGACTGAACGTGGCATATTTGAAAAGTTTTTGGTGGAGTTATCAGCGACGTGTTTCTCTCACGCTCTTTGGGGCTGGGTCACTCCGATTAATAAAATAATTTGTAAGAAAAAGTGTGATGTTAAGAATTACTTAACCAACAAGTTCTTAATTTTGCGCTCATCTACTGCAGATACAGTACCTGAGTAGCACAAGTTACGCTTTTGTTTTGTGCTCTTTTTGGTCAGGATGTGGCTGTGGTAAGCGTGTTTACGCTTGATTTTTCCTGTGCCGGTGAAAGAAAAACGCTTCTTTGCAGCGGCATTTGTTTTCATTTTTGGCATTGTTGTAATGTGTTAAATTAGTTAATAAATAGCGCACAAAGATAATCATAAATTCTCGATACACAAAATAATAACCACTTTTTATCTATTATTATTCTCCACCTCTAATTGCCAAATATAATAATCGGCTTTTATTTTGTCTAAAATTCGCTCTAGGAGCCTATCCATCTCCTCGCCTTTGCGATAATCAGCTTTGCAGACGTGGTTCACGCGATTGTGTTGAACCAAAGGGAGCATGGTGTGTGGAACATCTTCGTGCGACGGGTCATAGACCGCCACGGCATAGCCTCCGCCGTTTTTTACGAGGCGCATACATGGAATGTCGGTCATCCCATCGCCCACAAAGATGATGTGTCTAAAGGGAATTGGACGCAGATACTCTTCGACATATTCATTTACACGCGTATTGTCGTGGACGGTTTCGATACCCTTGTTGATCTTAAAAATAAATTGTGTTTTGTTGGTATAGTTGATCGCCACACCAGGCCAATATGCTTCGCCTTCATTGTTATATAGAAATGAGCAGGCATATATTTTGTAGAACTCTTCGGCAATTTTACACCCCTCGATCATCTCCTTTATACCCGATGAATTTACATAGTGTTGAATCTCTATACCACGCTGAGCACCATATTCGTTTATGCGTGCGAACCACTCTTCAACCCCTGCATAGAGCTCTATTGCAGAACCCCATCGCTTGAAATTATCTTTTGAGAGAGCGATGCCACGTTGGCGAGCCATCTCGACCATGCACGACATATAGGCTAGCACCGAATCACCATCTTGACCTCGTGCCACGACATCCGCTTCGTGCCAAAACTCTTCGGGCGTAACACCTAGTTCGGGAATGAAGCTATACTCCTGCATATTTTTGGGCGATAGTGTGCCATCAAAATCATATACAATCGCTACTTTTATTTTTTGTTCCATATTCGATATTGTCAATTAGCCAAATGTACAAAAAAAATATTACATTTGCGGTGTAACTATAGTTTCACACTAAAAAATCAATATCATGGAACTTAAAAATATCATCACAAAGCGTCGTAGTACGCGTAAATTTTCCGACACTGAGGTCTCTCGCGAAGTTGTCACACGCATGCTAGATGCAACGCTTTATGCACCATCGTCGCGTAATTCGCACTCGACCAAATTTATGGTTGTAACATCGCCCGAGAAGATCGAAAAGTTATCTACCATGCGCGACTATGGAGCGTCGTTTATGAAGGGTGCGCCATGTGCTATTATCGTCATGGGCGACACTTCGGCAACTGATCTTTGGGAGGTTAACTGTGCCATAAGTGCCACCACATTGCAGTTGATGTGTGTCGACGAAGGGTTGGCATCGTGCTGGGTTCATGTTCAAGATCGCCCACAAAAGCAGGCGGAGCCCGATGGGGCGAAGGCTATAGAAGTTGTGCGCGAGACGGTCGAGATCCCTGAGGGGCATGATGTTTTGTGCATCATCGCTTGTGGATATTCGGACTTTGAACCTGCGCCACTCCCAGAGTTTGATCGCGAATCAAAAATAATCTTTGAATAAAAAAGGAATTATTTAGCACAAAAAGGAAACGAAGTTTCCCTAGCCCGTGCGGCTACGCACCACCCGCCCGGTGCAAGGGCAGTCCAGCCTCTGACCCAAACATGTTTTCGCCCTCCCCTCCTAAAAAGCACTTTTTTGCAAAAAAAAGTGCGCAGGAGGGCGGTAACTCAAAGAGTTGCAAAAAAAATTGAAGATTTACCCAAGCGACACCCCAAATATCCGCTCAATAACCCCCTCTTCACGCGCATGAGAGGGCGTTAATATATGCAAATCAGGATCATCAACAATCAATAGCTTATCAGCCCCACGCATAGCAAGATCCAATTCATGAGTCGAAAATATAATACTCTTACCCTCATTTTCACACAACTCGCGTAACAACTTCATAAGCTCATATCGCGACGGCATATCCAAAAATGCGGTCGGCTCATCCAACAAAACAACAGGAGTCTGTTGTGCCAAAGCGCGCGCAATCATCACCCTTTGGAGCTCCCCATCCGACAACCCATCAATCGACCTCATGGCAAAAGACTCCATCCCAACAGCGCACAAAGAGCCCATAACAACCTCCTTGTCTGACGATTGCATCCGCCCCAACCAATTTGTATAGGGTGCACGCCCCAAAGCCACAACATCTTGACACTTGAGATTGGCTATTCGCACCCTCTCAGTCGTCACAAAACTTACCGCGCGCGCACGCTCCAATGACGTAAGTGTAGCTATCGACTCGCCACCAATATATATATCGCCCGACACGGGAGATTGCAACGCTCCAATTGCTCGCAAAAGAGTGCTCTTACCTGCCCCATTGCGCCCGATAAGTGCGACCAATTCTCCGCGCCCGATCTCGATATTTGCACTTTTGATTAGCGTTCGCTTAGGATAGCCAATCTCTATATTTTTAAATTTAATCATAAAACTACCCTATTGAACGATTTTGAAGAACCACAACGACAACAATCGGAATACCCATAAGAGCCGTGATGGCATTTATAGGCAGAAGCAACACCCTCGAAATTATATCGCACCCCACCATCATAACCGCTCCCAAGAGCATTGTTGAGGGGATCAACACACGATGGTCTGCCGTGCGAAAAACCATACGTGCGATATGCGGAATTGCCAAACCCACAAAACCTATAGGCCCGCAAAAGGCGGTCACGGTTCCAGCCAACAGAGTTGTCGACAGAAAAATCATCCCCCTCACAGGCGATAGGCTAAGCCCCATAGTACGCGCATAATTTTCACCTAACAACAACATATTTAGAGGTTTTATAATCGCCACAGCCAACACTCCGCCCACCGCCAAGGCTCCCAACAAAACCCACAATTGACGCATCGTAACATCACCCAACGACCCCATTGTCCATATCACAAACGACTTCAGAGCCGACTCGCTACTAAGATATTGCAACACCTCGACAAGCGACCCAACGCCCGAACTTAGCATCATTCCCAACACCAAAATAACCATAATATCCTTTATGCGTTGGCTCACGACCATCATTATCATAAGTATCGCTGCCGAGCCAACCCATGCGGCACCAGCCACTCCAATGGATTGCAATGTGGATGATCCAGCCACCCCAATAAGTGGTGCGCCCAACAAAAATAGCGACACCCCCAACCCTGCGCCAGAGCTCACACCCAACACATAGGGACCAGCTAATGGATTGCGGAATAGAGTCTGCATCTGCAATCCAGCAACCGACAGCGCCGCACCTGCAACAACAGCCACAACACCCTTTGTGAGTCGAATTTTAAGCACAATATCACGTACCATCTCATCCACTTCGCCACCCGTAATTGCGCCCCACACCTCGCGCCATGTGATGGGCATATCGCCCGTCATAAGGTCACAACCAAACAAGACAACAAGCAAAATAGAGAAAATAATAAAGAGCATTTTTGTTCGCATTATACCCTCTATTTTAATTGTTTATAATAATACAATGAGTCGCTCATCACCTCCGCGTGCAAAATCGAAATAAGATCCCTCAACACCAAATCGGGGTTCACAACGCCCGATTCCCAAAAATCGCTTCCGCCATTTGGCAAACTTCGCGCAGAGTTATTAAACACATCTCCTCGCTTAACAACTGCCATATTAGCAAATTTTGGATTTGATGCTCTCAGTGCACTTAATGATTGAGTTGTAGCTCCTGTATTTAGCCAAAAATCACAACTTTTAACGAGCGTATAGGCTAACTCAATCGAGATGGGTTGCGAGGTTGTCGTGGTATTATCTTGATAACTTAATTGCCCTCCAGCATCCTCGATCAAGCGCACCATATAGCTACCCATCGGAGGCATATACCACACATCGCGATAGGGGGTATTGAGCATAACCTTTGGACGCTCTTCACTCTGAGCAACTTGCTCTTTCATAGAGTTATACCTCGTCGCTAACGCCTCGAATTGCGACTTTGCCTGCTCTCTTACGCCACACAACTCACCTACCAAAATCATCCACTCCGCTTTGCCTAAGGGGTGCTCTTCGGTGTAATCACCAATAAATGTGTATGGGATTTGGAGCTCATCGAATTTAGAGGTCACCGACCCTGCGCCACCTGCCACGCTATATAGTAACACGAGGTCGGGACGCTTAGCGGTTATCAACTCAAAATTGAGATTCGTGTCATACCCCACATCGTGCAACACCCCCTGCGAAGCTCGTGCGTGAACCCTCGGAGACGAGACATAATCGAGACCCGAACACCCCACTACCCTATCCACTTCGCCCAATGCGTCATACATCGCAAGGTTGCTCGATGACATTGTCACCACGCGATGTGTTTGATCTCGCACCACAGCTCCGCCAAAACCTTCGGGTGCTGATTCATCGCCCCGAAGTATAAGTATCGAATATCCATCGCCCGAATATCCTTGCCACGGTGACGATATTTTGATAAGGGTACTTTCACCCTCCGAAGAGCCCAAGATCTCGAAGCCCGAGGCGTAGGTCGGAGTATATATTTTGCGTGTAAAGATACTAAGATCCACACTGTTAGCTCCACCACACGACACACACAAGAGCACTACAAAGGTATAAAATATGAGGGTTATTCTTTTCATCATAAGAGTTGATTTGCGCGACAAACTTACAAAAAAAAGCGATACGCAACCATTTTTTTTGAAATTTAGGGCATAATATCCAAAAAAAATTCATACATTTGCGACGCAATGGTTCCTTAAGTGCACTTAAACAAAGCTGTACAACATGGATTAAAAGGGAATCGGGTGCAAATCCCGAACAGTTCCCGCTGCTGTAAGTTCCAACCTCTAAATAGTTTAGAGCATATGTTTTTAGACATCTACACCACTGACCTTTACAAAATAGGTTGGGAAGGTTCTAAAAGCGGAACGAGTCAGAAGACCTGCCGATGCAATTATTTATGGATTTTACAGTCTGCGGGAGATGGACTTTTAAATCAACGAACTGATTATCACAAAGGTATCTTATTTGTTAGGAAGGTATTCATTGTGTCGTTTGCTGTAAAATCTTGAGTTACTAAAAGTTAACACAATTATTTTTATAAACAGAAAACAGACAATGAAAAGATTTTTTTCTAAACTTTCGATGGTTGCATTCGCTGTAGCAGCAACTGTGGCATTCACTAGCTGTAGTGAGAATAACGACGACATCGGCGATGGCGACATCAATAACAACGAAGAGAATAACGAGACTTACGAACTTCGTGTATTGACATTTGAGGATGTTGATTACGTAGGTTCGGGTAACTATCTTGGTAACTCGGATTGGTCGTCACTTATCGACTCAGAGGAGTATGGTGGCGAGATGCTTTATGGTGCTTATGGTTGGGGTGACACCGAATATAACTGGTATGACGAAGGCAACACCGAACTATACTCGGAGTGCATCACATCATGGGGCACAAAAAATTATGGCGGTGGCGGTCACGCTATATCGAACTATGTAATGGTCGATTATGATGGCGCTAACTACACTGAGCAACTTTCGGTTTCGGTAGATGGCGGAAACAATGGATCATCAAACTTCTGTGTACATCATGGTTATGTTGATGCTAGTAGTGCTGGTGAGGAGTTTCCTACCCTATCGTTTAAGGATGATATTGCTCGCGTTGTTGACCACATGTATGTTGTTGCTACCTCTTATCTTATCAACTATGTTACGAATGGAACAGGTAGCTACTCTAGTTTTGCGGATGGTCACTATCTTACTATCGTAGCTACGGGTTACAATGGTGATGTTGAGACAGGATCTCTTACTTTTGATATTGCGAAATATGATGGTTCAGTATCTTACACATCTGATTGGACTAAATGGGATCTTTCATCGCTTGGTGCTGTAACGAGCATTGTTCTTAATATGGAGGGGGAGGGTAATGACACTGGAGAATGGGGTCTTAATACACCTGCATACTTTGCGTTTGATGATGTTGCGGTTCGTTTCGATCTTTAATAATTCGATAAAAATATAATAGGGGAATAAATTATAGAGATTTAGTTTTGGGGCTTCAGTCTATTTTGGCTGAAGCTCCGAAAACCCCAAGAGTGATTTAGGCTACCTTTTCGAGACGAAGGTAGCCTAAATTGTATAAAAGAAAACGCAGGCTAATTCGCAAAATACAACTCATCGGTCAAGAATATCGCTTACCGATGAGTTTTTTATCTTTAATCATCTCATTTTATCGCTTACCATTCACGAAAACTAGCCTATTGAGCACACC
>JBCQUZ010000058.1:0-12945 GCA_047173645.1 Rikenellaceae bacterium | reverse complement strand
AGGGCTGAATTTATAATTGTTTTGCGACTACTAATATACTCATTTCCCGTGAGATACGCAAATCCCTATGCTACTTTTTTTTATCTTTGGTCGGGGTGATTTATTACTTGCGAAACTTGAGATCCTTATTGCTCTCGAGTGCTCCTCAGCAGAGCTCGTTTCCTCTTCAGGAGTACATGACAAGGTTAAAAATAATTTCATCCAAAATGGCGAAATCACCAACTGTCTTTTTACCACAATACCTAATTGCTGTTAGTCGGATTCTCAATCTTTATGTATATCAATGCATTACAGCCGTTTTGCCAACTATTTTTGACCACATTGCCTAAATTACTTCATCTCTACAAGCACCTCGCCAGTCATATCGGCTGGAGCCTCTAAGCCCATAAGAGCTAGGAGGGTAGGGGCTACATCGGCAAGGATTCCATTCTTCACAGACTTCACGCGATCCGAAACCACCACGATAGGTACAGGGTTAAGTGAGTGAGCGGTATTTACCGAACCATCAGCGTTCATTGCATTGTCGGCATTTCCGTGGTCAGCGATCATAATCACCTCGTAACCATTAGCTTTTGCTGTCTCGACAACAGCTTCAACGCACTCATCAACAGCGGTGATAGCCTTTTGGATAGCCTCATAGATTCCAGTGTGTCCCACCATATCGCCATTTGCGAAGTTCAAACAGATGAAGTCGAACTTTTGAGTTCCCAAAGCCTCAACCAACTTATCCTTAACCTCATAAGCACTCATCTCTGGTTGCAAATCATATGTCGCAACCTTTGGTGACGACACCAAGATACGATCCTCGCCCTCGAAGTTTTCTTCGCGACCACCATTCAAGAAGAATGTCACGTGAGCATACTTCTCAGTCTCCGCAATGCGAAGTTGGCTCTTGCCAAGCGATGCAACATACTCACCCAATGTATTAGGTACATTTTCCTTGTTGAACAAGATATGAAGACCCTTGAACTTAGCGTCGTAAGGGGTCATAGTGCAATAGTATAGTGGCATAGTATTTAGACCAAACTCCTCAACACTCTCTTGTGTAAGAACTTGAGTAAGCTCCTTAGCTCTATCATTACGATAGTTAAAGAAGATCACAACATCGTTTGGTTGGATGCGACCTACAGCCTCGCCATTTTCGCCTGCCAAGTAGATAGGCTTTACGAACTCATCTGTTATACCTGCATCATAAGAGTTTTGCATCGAAGCTACCATATCTGTTGATGGCTCGCCAACTCCCTTAATCATAAGATCATAAGACTCCTTTACGCGCTCCCATCTTTTATCACGATCCATAGCGTAGTAACGACCAATAAGCGACGCTACCTTGCCAGCTGAAGATGCAGTGTGTACCTCCAAAGCCTCGATGAATCCCTTTCCGCTACGAGGATCGGTATCACGACCATCCATAAAGCAGTGAACAAAGGTATTCTCCAAGCCATAAGCCTTCGAGATGTCGCACAACTTAAACAAGTGAGTAAGAGATGAGTGAACACCACCATTCGACACCAAGCCCATGAAGTGCATACCAACGCCATTAGCCTTAGCATACTCAAATGCAGCCTTCACCTCCGCATTCTCCATGATCGAGTCGTCGGCACAAGCGCGGTTGATCTTCACCAAATCTTGATATACAACGCGTCCAGCACCAATGTTAAGGTGACCCACCTCTGAGTTACCCATTTGACCCTCGGGAAGACCCACATTCTCGCCATCTGTGCGAAGCTCTGCATGTGGATATGCAGCAGTCATAGCCTCGATGTAGGCTGGTTTCATCTGTGCAATAACATCGGCTTTGTCGCCTTTTCCTACGCCCCATCCGTCAAGGATCATGAGCAATACCTTCTTATTTTCCATTGTAATATATATGTTTGTTTATTATTCTTGTAATTTTTTGGCAATCACCTCGCGTGCAGCATCTACCGCCGCTTGCAAACCATCGAGGTTCTTTCCTCCAGCCGTAGCGAAGAAGGGTTGACCACCTCCACCACCTTGGATTAGCTTCGCTGCATCGCGGATGATTTGACCTGCATTGAGACCCTTAGCCACTACATCTTCGCCAAATGCGATGGTGAGCGATGGTTTGTCGCCAGCGTTTGATCCTGCAACAAAGACTAGGTTCTTGCGCTTGAATCTCAAATTGTGCGCCAACTCTTTGTGGAACTCCGCTTGACGACCATTCACAACACTAATAATCGTGTATCCGTAATACTCCTCAGTTTCGGCAAGCAACACATTTGCACGCTCCTCGACCTGCTCTTTGCGCATAGCCTCAACCTCTTTGGTGAGTGAGTCGTTATTCTCGGTGATCTTCTTGAGTGCTTGGAGGATTTGAGGGTTATTCAAGTGCTCCTTGATGTCGCCCAAAAGGTCAATATCTGCATATATCAAATTCTCTGCCGCAACTCCTGTTGTAGCCTCAATACGTCGAACTCCTGCCGAGATAGCCCCCTCGGATGTGATTCTGAAGATTCCAATGTTTCCAGTTGCCGAGGTGTGTGTTCCTCCACACAACTCCACCGATTCACCAAACTTAATTACACGAACCTTGTCGCCATACTTTTCGCCAAACAACATCATTGCCCCCATTGCAGATGCCACCTCCATAGATGCCTCGCGATTCTCCTCCAATGGAGCATTTGCGCGGATCTTAGCATTGACGATTCTCTCGACTTGGCGCAACTCTTCTGCTGTAACCTTTTGGAAGTGCGAGAAGTCGAAACGTAGGTGCATAGGGCTCACCAACGAACCTTTTTGCTCGACGTGGGTACCCAACACTTCGCGAAGTGCCGCGTGCAGCAAGTGTGTTGCTGTGTGGTTATTTGCCGACGATTGGCGCTTCTCCTCATCTACTTGAGCATAGAAGGTTGCTGTTAAATCCTCGGGCAACTTCGTAACGATATGGATAGTGAGTCCATTCTCCTTCTCTGTCGAGATGATTTGTGTGCGCTCCTCGCAATTCATGATGTAACCCTCGTCGCCCAATTGACCTCCCGAGTTGCCATAGAATGGCGTGCGGTCGAATACCAGTTGATATATAGTCTTGTTCTTAGATGTCACTCTGCGGTAGCGTGCAATTTGAACGTCGCAACCTAAAAGGTCGTAGCCCACAAACTCGCTTTGAGCGATAGTCATCAACTCTTGCCAATCATCAGTCTCGACTTGTGCCGCGTTGCGTGATCTCTGCTTTTGGATCTGCAACTCCTCCTCAAATGCTTTGAGGTCGACATCCACACCTTGCTCTCTTGCGATAAGCTCCGTAAGGTCGATTGGGAATCCATAAGTATCATACAAAACAAAGGCATCCTTTCCAGCAATGACACCACCCTTGCAACTCTTAATCACATTGTCGAGCAGATTGATACCAGTTGCTAAAGTTCTAAGGAACGAGCTCTCCTCCTCCTCCATAACCTTCTCGATAAGGGTTTGTTGCGCCTTAAGCTCAGTGAATTGACCGCCCATTTGAGCCACCAATCCTGGGATCAAACGACACATAAATGGCTCATTGAAGCCAAGGTATGTATATCCATAACGTACCGCACGGCGCAAAATACGGCGGATAACATATCCCGCCTTCACATTCGACGGCAATTGACCATCAGCAATCGAAAATGCGATAGCGCGAAGGTGGTCGGCAATAACTCTCATCGAGATGTCGCACTTCTCATCCTCGCCATATTTCTTGCCCGACATCTCCGCCAAACGACTAATCGTTGGGGTGAATACATCGGTGTCATAGTTCGACTTCTTGCCTTGAAGGATCATGCACAAACGCTCGAATCCCATTCCTGTGTCGACATGCTTGGCAGGCAATGACTCTAACGAACCATTCGCCTTGCGGTTGAACTGCATAAATACAAGGTTCCAAATCTCGATCACTTGTGGGTGGCTCTCATTTACGAGCTTCACACCAGGCAACTCTGCGATCTCTGCCTCGTCGCGAAGGTCATAGTGGATCTCGCTGCAAGGTCCGCATGGTCCTGTTTCGCCCATCTCCCAAAAGTTATCCTTCTTGTTACCACGGATAATGTGATCTGCTGGCAAATACTTCAACCACATATCGTAAGCCTCTTGATCGAATGGCACACCATCCTCTTCGCTACCCTCAAACACGGTTGCATACATACGATCCTTATCTATGCCGAGTTTGTCGACTAGGAGCTCCCAACCCCACTCGATAGCCTCCGCTTTGAAGTAATCACCAAAAGACCAGTTGCCGAGCATCTCAAACATCGTGTGGTGATAGGTGTCGTGACCAACCTCCTCCAAGTCGTTGTGCTTACCCGACACGCGCAGACACTTTTGAGTGTCGGCTGCGCGAGGGGCAAAACGAGGGGCGTTACCCAAGAATATATCTTTGAATTGGTTCATTCCAGCGTTGGTAAACATCAACGTTGGATCTCCCTTTACGACCATCGGTGCCGAGGGTACAATAGCGTGCTCTTTGCTTTGGAAAAAGTCCAAAAATGCTTGACGAATTTTATTTGATTCCATCTATAATTAAATTTCTATTTTGATCGTTTGATACAATGGTTGCAAAATTAGACAATTTAACCTAAATTTGCACAATAATAAGTAAAGTTTTTTAGGAATATGTTGCAAAAAGAGCAAAGTTTAGAGCCAAAGGTGAGCTCAGCGAAGGTGGCAGGTGTGTCATTTCGGCTCCGCATGTATAATATTCTCCGCAAATTTTTGGTTGGATTCATATTAGTCTCCATTATTAATTTCATATTTTCCCAATTTTTTTATACTCCCAAAGTCTACAGTATATATAACGAGAACCAAGAGATAATCGAGAAATATAAGATTTTGGAGGGGAGAATCTCGGCGGCGCAACTGATGTTGGAAGAGATCAAATATCGCGACAAATTTACATATAGATCTCTCTTTGGAGCCGACACATCGGCAATAATGAATGTCGATCAATTGATGTATCCCGAAACTAAATATATCGATTTGCAGAGTGATTCATACTCGTCGCTTATGACCTTAACATGGAAAAGCATGGATCAATTTGCACGTATGTTGTATGCGCAATCAACATCCCTAGACGAACTTCAACACCTCGCATCACACAAAGCGAGTTTGGAGGCTGCGATTCCTGCAATTTGGCCAATAGATAGAACCAAGCTAAAGAGCCGAATAGGAGCTTTTGGTATGCGTAAACACCCTATCTATAATAGATTGATAATGCACAAGGGTATCGACTTGCAATGTGACACAGGCGATCCTGTATATGCTACGGGCGACGCTGTGGTCGAAAAGTCAGATCAAGGTCTTAAACGCTCAGGATATGGTCAACAGCTACTTCTAAACCACGAATATGGATATAAAACACGCTATGCTCACCTTAGCAAGCGACTTGTTAAGGTGGGTGATACAGTGCGAAGAGGTGATCTAATCGGAGAGGTTGGAAACACAGGAGGATCAACAGGAGCCCACCTCCACTACGAAGTTATACACAAAGGCTATGTTGTGAATCCAATAAGTTACTTCGACCCAAATATGACCAACGAGGAGTATATCAAACTTATGGAGCAACAAACCGATACAGAATTTGAAACATTTGAATAGTTAGCCATGGCGAGTAAAAAAAATAATAAAAGGAGCCGCACAGCTCAACTACGCCGTCGCCAACGATTGCGTCGCAATATCTTTAGACTATTGCTTAGATCATTGGTGTGGATAGGTGCGGTGATACTATACTATGCCATATTTTCACTATTTTTAGATACGTCATATGAATATACCCTTAGGCGCTCAACGGATCGTCTACGTGCGGAGTATGAAGTGTTGGCGGAGCGGTGGGATTCGTTGTCGATGGTGATGGAGAATATCGAAGCTCGCGACAAATCAATATATCAATTGTTGTTTGAGTCCGATCCATACGATTTTAGATTGATGGGTCGAGAATCAGATGTTAAACATCACGAAGATCTACTAAAACTATCTACAGGGGATCTTCGTCGCGAACTCAATAGACGAACTTCGCAGATGGGAGAGAAGAGCCGTAAATTGGTGGAGTCGAACCAAAATTTGGTTGATAGATTGGTGGCAGTAGGCGAGGGGGTTGATAATATCCCAGCAATTCAGCCTATCGCCAATAAACAACTTACTCTTCTGACGGCATCGTATGGAATGAGAATGAACCCATTCTACAAAAAGTTACAACCTCACCAAGGTGTCGATTTTACGATCCCCGAAGGTACTAGAGTTTTCGCCTCGGCAGATGGAGTGGTGAAGAGTGTCACACTCCGAAACTCGACCCAAGGAAAGAGTATAATTGTAGATCATGGAAATGGATATGAAACATCATATAGCCACTTGGGCAAAGTAGATGCTATACGCAACCAAAAAGTTAAGCGTGGCGAGACTATAGGTTACTCTGGTAATACGGGTCTTTCACTTATACCTCACCTCCATTATGAGGTGCGATTTGGGGGTGTTCGGGTCGATCCTATTCACTATTTCTTCGGCGAACTATCTCCAGACGAATATCAACGAATGATTCAAATCGCCCAATCGGGTATGCAATCATTTGACTAAAAGTGCAAAAAATGGATATAAATGTGGGCTAGAAGCACTTTATTTCAACATTTTTATGTTTTGTTGTGAGTTATTAAATTTTTTTTATATATTTGAATCACCAAAACTAATAAAAAATATAGATAGATATGCAAACCCGCCTATTATTACTTGATTTTGATGGAACGCTTGTAGATACACGCCAAGCTAATTATAGAGCTTATAGGGATGTATTGGGAGAGGTGAATTTTTCGTTAGATGAAGATCGCTATTTAAATGAATTTTTCGGACTAAGATGTGGCGATTTTATGCGCCGTCTAGGCTTTACAGACTCCTATGAAATAGATCGCCTTAGGCGACGTAAAATAGATATATACCCCGAACATTTTGGGACTATTGTCCTTTGCGAATGGTTGTGGGGTTTTGCCCAATCGTTTCGTGCACAAGGGGGCAAAGTGTGGATTGTCTCTACGGGGCAAGCTATGAATGTTCGCAATGTGATGAAGTATTTTGATATAGAGGATAAAGTCGATGGGATTATGACAGGAGCCGATGTTATGGATGCTAAACCTTCACCCGAATGTTTCATAAAAGCGATGGCAGCCGAAGGGGTTAAACCCGAAGAGACTATAATATTCGAAGATTCATTATTTGGATTGGAGGCTGCTCGAAAGATTGGGGCTCAATATGTAAAGGTATCGTTTGATTAACGATACCTTTTTTTGTATTTATTTTACTCCATCTCTCCTATCAAATCGCGGATAACGACCGATGCGCATCCGATTCCAAAGAGTGCAGGGATGTATGATATAGTCCCGACATTTGATTTTTTGTTCTGCTCTTCGCACAACACCATCGCCCCTTCGCGAATAGGTTCGGGCGAAAAGATGGCACGAAAACCCTTGCGAATACCTATTTTGTGGAGTCGCTTGCGGAGCATATGAGCAAGTGGGCAATGGTGGGTTTTGGATATATCTTTAATCTCCATGAGTGTGGGATCTGTTTTTGCACCTGCTCCCATCGAACTAACCAATGGAATTGACCTATCTAAGGAGCCCTTTATGAGGGCTAACTTCGGAGAAAGGGTGTCTATGCAATCTACAACATAATCAAATTTTGAGGAGTCCAGAAGCTCATCGGTGAGTTCATCGCGGATATATTTACTCACCACAGTGAGCTCAATCGATGGGTTTATATCGCGGAGTCTATCGGCTAAAATTTCGGATTTCTCACGCCCGATTGTTGAATGTAGTGCCACAAGTTGACGATTTATATTTGTTGTACCCACAATATCGGCATCGGCAATTGTCATGTGTCCTACACCTGCGCGTGCGATCATCTCGGCGGCATAAGCCCCCACGCCACCCAATCCCACAACAAGGATATTGGCATTTTTAAGTATTGTTAATTTCTCTTCGCCCAAAAGTAGGGCGGTGCGCTCTAGCCACTGTTCCATCTATATGTTTAAAATTTTCTTATAATTATCATAAATAGTATCTCTTAATATTGTTTTGTCGATACTGCACAAAGTCGAAATATGAGTATATATTTCGTTAATAGATAATGTACTTGTGTCAGTTTCGAGAAACAATCGCTCTATGGGGGTAGAGCTCAATGCTTCGATTGTCTTGGGCGAAGAGAGTGTTCTCTCGCCATATGATATATAGTATCCCCTCTGTATAATACGCCTCATAAGCTCTTTTGAGCCTATAAAACCATGAAAAATCACACATCGTAATGAATAGTGTTTTAATATCGCCAAAACCTCGTTGTGTGCTCTTACGCAATGTATAACGACAATTTTGTCGAGATCTTGTGCGATTTGTAACTGCGCTTCAAATATATATTGTTGAGTTGCCTTGTCCACCTTGCATATGTAATCGAGTCCAATCTCTCCAACAGCATCACACTCCGCAAAGGGTGTGTGGTCAAAAGGAAGAGCAACCTCTTCGGCACACCACGGATGAATACCCCACGACGACAAAGTAATCGCGTTGTGGGGGGTAGAGTGCGTATGAATATCTATATATGGAATCTCCATGTGGTGTAATTTTGCAACAAAAGTAAGATTTTTCAAGAAATTTTAAAAATAATAGTGCAAAGTTTAATCCATCTAGGAAAAAATTTGTAACTTCGTGGCGTTGTTATAGAATTAACAATATAATTTTAAACAATGCAAATTCAAACACATTTATAAATACATTAACCATGTCGAAAAACATTCCATTACGTAAGGGTCTCGACATCAAACTCGACGGTGTGGCAGAACTTAAGTTGCAAAAGTTACCTTTGGCAGCTCAATATGCTATCTCACCACTCGATTTTGAAGGGATCACCCCCAAGCTATTGGTTAAAGTAGGCGATAAGGTTGAGGCAGGTTCGGCGCTATTCTACAGTAAGTATGACGAGCGCGTGATCTTTACCTCTCCCGTAAGTGGTACTGTGTCGGCTATCAACCGTGGCGAGAAGCGTAAGATTCTCAACGTTGTAGTAGATGCAGATGCTACCCAAACCTACAAGGAGTTTACGAAGGTAGACCCCACCAAAGTTACTCGTGACGAGGTTGTAGAGTTGTTATTGACCTCAGGATTGTGGTCAACAATCATTCAACGACCTTATGGCATTATTGCCGACCCATCACAAACACCAAAGGCGATTTTTGTGTCGACCTTTGATTCAGCGCCGCTCGCTCCTGACTACAACTTCGTGTTGGCTCAAGAGAGTGCAAATATCCAAAAGGGTATTGAGGTGTTGAGCTCACTCACTTCGGGTAAAGTTCATTTTGGAGTTGATGCTAAATCTCAAAGTTCACTCAGCGCAATGAAGGGCGTAGAGGTAACTTCATTTAGTGGAAAGCACCCAGCAGGAAACGTTGGTGTTCAAATCCATCATGTAGAGCCTATCTCGAAGGGCGAATTGGTGTGGACAATCAACATCCAAGATCTAGCTATCGTAGGTCGCTTGTTCTCTACAGGTAAGGTCGACATGACGAAGATCATCGCTCTTACAGGTAGCGAAGTGAAGACACCTCAATATTATCAAATTGTGAGCGGTGCACCTATAGCATCAATCACTGCAGGTAATGTTAAGGAGCAAGCCGAAGGAGATTCTATCCGCACAATATCGGGTAATGTCCTTACGGGTGTTAAGAGTGCAGCTGATGGATTCATCGCATTCTATGCTAACCAACTCACTTTGATCCCTGAGGGTGATAAGTATGAATTTATTGGTTGGTTGATGCCTCGATTCAGTAAATTCTCTGTATCTAAGAGTTACTTCTCGTGGTTGTGTCCTAAGAAGTCTTATCGTTTGGATACCAACGTAAATGGCGGTCGTCGTCCATTTGTCGTTACGGGACTTTACGAGAAGTATCTGCCTATGGATATTTATCCTATGCACCTTTTGAAGGCTATCATGGCGCGCGATATTGATAAGATGGAGAATCTTGGAATATATGAGATCATTGAGGAGGATTTCGCATTGTGCGAATTTGTTGACCCTTCGAAGATTGACATGCAACAAGTTATCCGCGAGGGTATTAACTATATGATAAAGGAGGCTTAAGCTATGAAAGGACTTAGAAAATTTGTAGATAACATTAAGCCAAACTTTGTTAAGGGAGGTAAGCTCGAATTCTTGGAGTCGCTATTTGACTCAATCGAGACTATGATGTTTGTGCCTAACCTCACGACAGTGAAGGGTGCGCATATCCGTGATTCTATCGACACGAAGCGTGTTATGACAGTTGTAATCACAGCGCTTCTGCCAGCGATCTTGTTTGGACTATACAACGCTGGATACCAAAACGCTCTGATGTTGGGTATCGAGACAACATTTATTGAGAATATCTGTACTGGATTGTGGGTATTCCTACCTATGGTTCTTGTTTCGTATGGAGTAGGTCTTGGAATAGAGGTATTCTTTGCTCAAATTCACCATAAGGAGGTGAGTGAGGGATTCTTAGTTTCGGGACTTTTGATACCAATGATTATGCCTGCCGATATTCCATTGTGGATGTTGGGACTCTCTACTGCTTTTGCGGTGATCTTTGGTAAGGAGGTTTTCGGTGGTACTGGTATGAATATCTTTAACCCTGCACTTTTGGCTCGCGCCTTTGCATTCTTCGCATATACTCCATATATGTCTGGTGCCGAGGTTTGGGTAGATGGTATGGGTAAAGCTGTCAAGGCTGGCGAAGTATGTGATTCATTCACAGGAGCTACAGCGTTGGAGCAACTCGTTAATAACACCCCTGTGGCTGAGAGATCATACTCAACAATGGATGCCTTTTTGGGATTCATCCCAGGATCATTTGGTGAGACTTCGACACTTGCTATATTAATAGGTGCAGCGATCTTGTTGTTTACAGGTATCGGATCATGGAGAACTATGCTAAGCGTCTTTGTTGGAGGTGGAGTGATGGTTCTTATCTTCAATATGTTTGGTGGAGATTGTGTCTATATGCAAACCACAATGTGTGAGCACTTCGTAGTCGGAGGTTTCGCATTTGGTGCGGTATTTATGGCTACTGATCCTGTAACTTCGGCTCAAACGAATGTAGGTAAATATATCGTAGGATTTATGACTGGAGCAATCGCGATTTTGATTCGTGTGATTAACCCAGCCTATCCAGAGGGTATGATGCTTTCGATTCTATTTATGAATGCGTTGGCTCCACTTGTAGATTACTATGTGGTTGAGGCGAATATCTCACGCAGAAACAAGCGTATCAAAACTGTTAAAACTGAGTAAGAAGATGGCAAAGTCGTATGTATGTAAAATTTGTGGATATGTCCACAAAGGGGATAGCCTTCCAGAGGCTTGTCCTGTATGTAAGCAACCAGCTTCAGTTTTTGAGGCGGTGAAGCCAAAGGGTTTTTTGAGCGATAAGAATAGTAACGCCTATATCCTCACCTACTCTACAGTGATGGTTGTTGTTGTTGCTTTGGCATTGGCATTTGTAGCGTTGTCATTGAAGGATCTTCAACAAGCTAATATTCTGAATGAGAAGAAGCAAGCGATCTTGGTATCGTTGGGTGCCGCTGACCAAAACTATGATGATTTCGTAGAGGCATATGCAGTGGATTCAAAGGGTCAAAAGATCGCAGGGGTAGATGGTAAAGCGGTCATTGATATGCTTTCAGATCTAACAGCTACTTTCGAGTCAGGAAACCTTCCAGTCTTTGAGGCTAAAGATGGTCGCGTAGTATTGCCCGTAACAGGAACAGGTCTTTGGGGGCCAGTTTGGGGTTATGTAGCTTTGCAAGGTGACATGAGCACAATTGCAGGTATTGTAATGGATCACGCAAGTGAGACTCCAGGTCTTGGAGCTGAGATTGCTACGGCAAAACACCAAGATCAATATATCGGTAAGAGCATCTTCGAGGGCGAAAACTTCGTATCTATCACCTTGGTTAAGGGTGGTGTGAAGGCAGGTAGCCCAACAGCAGCTCACGAAGTCGATGGTATCACAGGTGGTACTAAGACTGGAGATGGTGTGAACGCAATGTTTAGCGAGAGCTTAGGCAAATATGTTCCTTTCTTCATGTCTAAGCGCTCTGCATCGTGCAAAGGAGAGGCAAAGGCAGAGTCAACAGAGTGTTGTAATAACGTAAACGAGTAAAGCGATGAGTAATACAGAGAAAGAGCCCTTGTTTTCGGCTAAAAATATGAAGAGCTTGACTAGCCCATTGAGCGGTAACAACCCCGTAATCGTTCAGATTTTGGGTATCTGTTCTGCTTTGGCGGTGACGGTTCAGCTCAAACCAGCGATTGTAATGTCGCTGTCGGTAATTGTGGTTACGGCGTTTGCTAACCTTGTGATGTCGTTGTTGCGTAATGGAATCCCATCGCGTATCCGTATCATCGTTCAATTGGTTGTTATCGCAGCGTTGGTAATCTTGGTAGACCAAGTGTTGAAGGCGTTTGTTTATGACGTATCTAAGCAACTTTCAGTCTATGTGGGTCTTATCATCACCAACTGTATCATCATGGGTCGTGTCGAGGCGTTTGCTTTGGGCAACAAGCCTTGGGCTGCATTCCTCGATGGTATCGGTAATGGATTGGGTTATGGTGCGGTGTTGGTTGCTATTGCATTCTTTAGGGAGTTGTTTGGTTCGGGTTCATTGTTGGGCTTCCGTATTATCCCTGAATCGTGGTATGCTTCGAACGGAGGATTCTACGCAAACAATGGTTTGATGTTGTTCCCACCTATGGCACTTATCATCACTGGATGTATCATCTGGTGGCATCGTTCACGCAACACTGATTTGCAAGAAAAATAGTACAAGTAGGATATGGAAACTTTAAATCTATTTATAAAGTCGATCTTTATCGACAATATGGTCTTCGCCTTCTTCTTCGGTATGTGTTCATACATCGCCGTGTCGAAGAGCGTCAAGACAGCGGTAGGATTGG
>JBCQUZ010000234.1:0-2004 GCA_047173645.1 Rikenellaceae bacterium | reverse complement strand
AGAGCTAAAAGTAAGTTTTTACCTCCGACACAAGGAGGTGCGAAAAGATGGGACGATTCCGATTATGGGACGTATTACCATCGGTAAAAGTATGGCACAATTTAGAGCCAAATGTTATGTTGCAGAGAATCTCTGGGACACAAAGGCTGCACGTGCACTCGGCAAAAGTAAGGTTGCCACAACACTTAATCAAAACCTTGACAAAATCAATCTCGCTATACACTCTCACTATAAAGAGTTGCTGCAACGCAAAGGCGAGGCGACAGCAGCAGAGGTTAAGACTATATTTCAAGGTATGGCATCGGGGCAAGATACACTCCTTAAATATTGCGATCTATATTATGAACGATTAGAGGCACGTGTAGGTATAGACCTAAGCGAGCGTGGTCGTTACAGCTACAAGAATATGACCGACAACCTAAAAGTTTTTATCAAAGTTAAATACAACCTAAACGATATGCCCTTATCGTTATTGGAATACGCTTTTATTGAGGAGTTTGACTACTATCTTCGGGTTGATAAGAAACTTAAACCCAACTCAGCATCAAGTATCGTCTCCTACTTCAAAACAATAATGGCAAATGCGGTGAAAGATGATTTGCTAAAAGTAAATATATTTGCGAGTTATGTGCCAGCAGGAGAGAAACCAACACCAAGGTCACTCACTAAGGAGGAACTTGATAAAATTATGACATCACCGCTCGATATACCATCTCGCTATTTGGTTCGTGATTTATTTGTATTCTCTTGTTTCACAGGTATTTCGTTCAAAGATGTATGCTCCTTGACAACAAAGAATCTATCGAGAGCCGACGATGGTGTGTGGTGGATTAACTCTAAAAGATGCAAAACAGATGTGGAGTTTCACGTGCCACTGATGGATCTTCCATTGCGAATAATTGAGAAGTATCGAGGCACAGCAGATGGTGACAGACTCTTCCGTACCTTTTCGTTGGAGATGACCAATAAGCATCTAAAGCAGATAGCAAAATTGTGTGGCGTTGAGCGAAGAGTGACCTACCATATGAGCCGACACTCTTATGCGAGTTTACTAACTCTATCAGAAGGTGTTCCAATGGAGACAGTGAGCAAAATGCTTGGTCACTCCTCCATCAAAACAACTCAAATATATGCCAAGATTTGTAACGATAAGATAGATGACGATATGCGAAAGTTGGCAAAGCGTATCGAGGGCAAATATTACTTAGCAGATTTATAATAATGGAGAAGAAAAAATATAGCACCTTTGCGGTGATGTTCTACATCAACAAAGGCAAGGCAAAAAAGAGTGGCCTGTGTACCATTATGGGGCGCATCTCGGTAAGTGGTGAGATGACGCAATTTTCGACAAAGATAGATATTGACCCTGCGCAGTGGGACGCTAAATCATATCGCTTAAAGGGTAAAGGTCGTGAGGTCATAGAGGTGAATCGGAAGATTGAGGAGCTGGTAGAGATCATATCAAACAACCACAAGGAGTTGGTCGAACAGAAGAGCTATGTTACAGCCGAGCTACTTAAAAATAGACTCTTTGGCATTGGTAAGAGACAAGATATGCTATTGGCATCATTTGCTGAGTATAATGCTGAGTATGAGAAAATGGTGGGTGTAAATAGAGCTAAAAATAGCTATCAAAAATACATAAGCTCATATAGGCATCTATCTGAATTTGTTGCAACGACTTATGGAGTAGATGACATTCTAATAAGCAGCGTAGATGATAAGTTTGTCAGTGCCTATAATTTCTACCTGAAAGGGACAAAGGGATTTAAGCCCAACACGATAAATATCTATACGCACCCATTTCGTAAGGTTATCACTCGTGCAATAAATCAAGGTGTGATCCGCAAAGATCCATTTGACAGCTACACATTTGCAAAGAAAGTGAAACGTTACCGCCATATGAGTAGCGAGGATCTACACAAGCTGATGACCACATCGCTCAAATCACGCTCTCTCGGATTTATTCGAGATATGTTTGTCTTTTCAACATTCACAGGTATC
>JBCQUZ010000008.1:0-52067 GCA_047173645.1 Rikenellaceae bacterium | reverse complement strand
GGTTATTTTGCTAAACTTTTTTATTTTAGCCTCAAATCCCGTAAACAAATATTTTGCTAATGTGCTATGTTACTTAGAGTTACAATGTGCACTACTGTAAACATCTAAAAAGAGGGGTGTCTGCTTCGACCAACCCTTTTTTATTTTAATATTTTAATCCATTAAACGCAACCTTGAGCTAACATTGCATTTGCAACCTTAATAAATCCTGCGATATTTGCTCCATTCACATAGTTAACATATCCTGTTTCGTCTGCTCCATACTTCACACAAATATCGTGAATATCGCGCATGATGCGTTGCAGTCTCTCATCTACTTCGCTTGGATCCCACTTAAGACGAATTGAGTTTTGGCTCATTTCAAGTCCCGATGTAGCAACACCTCCTGCGTTTGATGCTTTACCTGGAGCATACAAAATTTTGCTCTCGATAAAATGGCTCACAGCATCGGGTGTAGATGGCATATTAGCTCCTTCGGCTACACACATACAACCATTACCTATCAATATTAACGCCTCGTCACCATTAAGCTCATTTTGTGTTGCGCATGGCAATGCGATGTCGCACTTAACACTCCATGGACGCTCGCCAGCGAAGAATTTAGCCGATGGATATTGATCTACATATTCACTAATGCGTCCACGACGAACATTCTTAAGATCCATCACCCAAGCAAGTTTTTGAGCATCAATACCCTCTTCATCATAGATATAACCGCTAGAATCCGATAGGGTTACAACCTTACCTCCTAGTTCTGTAGCCTTCTCTGTAGCGTATTGAGCAACATTACCAGATCCCGAAATAACGACGATTTTGCCATTAAAACTATCGCCTCTCGTAAGCAGCATTTCGTGTGCAAAATAACATGTTCCATAACCCGTTGCTTCGGGACGAAGAGGACTTCCACCCCACTCATTACCCTTACCTGTTAGGGTTCCAGTGAACTCGTTGCGTAGACGCTTGTATTGACCATACAAGAAACCCACTTCGCGACCTCCCACGCCAATATCTCCAGCAGGGACATCGGTATCGGCACCAATATGGCGTTGTAGTTCTGTCATAAATGATTGGCAGAAACGCATAACTTCGTTGTCTGATTTTCCGTGTGGATCGAAATCCGAACCACCCTTTCCGCCACCCATAGGTAAAGTCGTTAGACTATTTTTGAGTGTTTGCTCAAACGCGAGGAACTTCAACACGCCCAAATTTACAGATGGGTGAAAACGCAAACCTCCTTTATAGGGGCCAATTGCGCTATTCATTTGTACGCGATAACCTCTATTGATTTGGATTTTACCAGAGTCGTCAATCCATGGCACGCGAAACATAATTACTCTTTCAGGTTCTGCCATTCTATCCAAAATCTTCATCTCTTGCAGATGCGGATGTTCAACGATATAGGGAGCTAGAGACTCTACTACCTCTACGACAGCTTGGTGAAACTCCTTCTCGTTTGGATTCTTGGCAATGATGTTAGCCATAAATGAATTGATAAACTCTTGTACGTTACTTTTCATAATATTAGTTTAATAATTTAGATTAATTAAAAAAAGGTCTTTAGGTAATCGCAATATAGTTATTTTTTTTCAATAACTAAGCATTTTTGTAAATTATTTTATTTTTGCTTTCAAAAAACAGAAACAAATTTGTTGAAAAAACCGCGCAGAAATCATTTTTTTTTGTATTTTTGTAAATCAAATTAACCCTAAAAAATATACGTTAATAACCTAAAATCTATAACAATGAAAAGAATTTTTAAATTTGCACTTTGTGCAGCTGCAATTATGTGCACTGTATCATTGTCGGCTCAACAACTTTTGGTCGGAGGATCAGGTTGGGCAAAGGTCGCAATTATTGACAAACAAAGCAAAGATGTATTGTGGGAGTATCCGCTCGAAAAGGGTTGGGAGTGTAACAATGCAGTTGCTTTGAAGGGTGGCAATATCCTATTCTCTTATAAGAAGGGTGCGCGAGTAGTTACACCATCAAAGGAGACAGTGTGGGATATTAAAGCTCCTGATGGTTGTGAGATGCAATCTGTAAAATTATTAGCTAATGGCAATAGCTTAATTGCATGGTGTGGTCACCCCCTAACAATCATGGAGGTTAACTCTAAAACAGGTGAGATCATCTCAAAGACAGAGTATGACACTGGGGTAGAGAAGGCTCACGGACAAATGCGTCAAATCAACAAAATGAAGGATGGTAACTATATCGTACCTATCGTATCGCAAAAATTTATCCATATAGTAAGCCCCGAAGGCAAATTGATTAAGAAGATCGAAATCCCTGGAAACCCATTCGCAACAGAGCTAATCAAAGGCACCACATATTTGGTAGCTGGAGGCGATGCTCATAACTTTTTCGAAGTTGATATGGCAACTGGTGAGGTGTCAAATCTAGTTGATGAGAATGGAATCAAAAATGCTCCATTGTTCTTTGCAGGAGGTATCGAAGTCAACAAAAAGAGCATCTATCTATGTAGCTGGCAAGGTCATAGCAAGGGTAAGACAGGTCCAAAAGTTATGGAGCTAGATTCAGATATGAATATATTGTGGAGTATCGTGCCCGAAGATGAAGGAATCGGTAGAATATCTTCAGTATGCTCGATCAAATATAAAAAATAAATTACCAGTTTTCGACAAAAAATATAGCAAAAGTCAAATTTGCCTAAGAGATATTTTTTCACATCCATCCAAAATGCGTGAAAAAATATCTTTTAGGCAAATTTGTTTTATAATATTTGGGAATTAGATATATTTTTCGTACCTTTTTCATGTGTATAGTGTATTTATTCATATTTGGAACAACTTATTTCATATGTGAATATACGCTTGTATGCAAACCTAAAATAAAACCTAAAAATAAAATGAAAAGAGTAACCATTACGTCTTGCATGTTGATGTTAGCAATGCTGACATTCGCACAACAAAGCACTGATCCAATCTTTACGACAGACATCGCACAAAGTACATCTAAAGAGCTAGTGATGACTCAAAAGGGTCGTTGCGCGTTGGAGATTTATTCGGAGGATGGATCTCAATTGCTAAAATCAATTGTAATGCCACAAACTCCTACAGGTGTAGTGGTAAGTGGAGACACAGCATATGTTACAACTTTTAAAGATGGTGGAACTGTAGAGATCGTCTCTCTTAGCAAAGGATCTATAGAGCAATCTATCAAAGTTGGCTCGGGAGCTTGCTCTCCGCAACTCACAGTGGATGGTAAAACATTGTATGTGTGTAACCAATACGAAGACAATATCGCGAAGATAGATTTGGCATCGGCAACAGTTGTTGCGACAACCAAGGTGTTGCGCGAGCCTAAGGAGTGTATCATCAGTAAAAATGGTAAATATCTATTTTCGACAAACTTCTTGCCTGCTCAAGTCGCTAATGTAGATTATGTTGCGGCGTGTGTTTCGATCATCGAGCTCGACAAATTTACCAAAGTTAAGGATATTCAATTAGCTAATGGAAGTAACGCTGTGAGAGGTTTGGCACAAACTCCAGATGGTAAATATATATATGTATCGCACAACTTGGGTCGTTTTGCTGTGCCTACATCGCAATTGCAACAAGGTTGGATGAACACCAGCGCATTTAGTGTTATCGAGGTTGATGGGTTGAAATTCGTGGGTAGTATTATCGTCGACGAACCAGAGCGTGGTGCTGCAGGTATTTGGGATATTGAGAGTGATGAAAAGAATATATATATCACACACTCAGGAACTCACGAAGTTAGTATCATCGACCAAGAGGCTATGCTCACAAAGTTGAATGCTTACCCAAACAAAGCGACTTTGGATTATGATCTTCGATTCTTGTATGGCATCAGAAAACGTGTAAAATTGGGCGGAAATGGTCCTCGCAATATGTTGGTTAGAGATGGAGAGGTTGTAATTCCTACTTATTTTGCCGATATATTAAATATAGTAAATGGTACTTCGGGAGAGTTAAAGAGCATTGATATGAACCCTGGACGCACAGAGACAGCTGCACACAAAGGCGAAAAATATTTTAATGACGCTAGCTACTGTTTCCAAAGTTGGCAAAGTTGTAATGGTTGTCACCCAGGGGATGGTCGTACAGATGGTATGAACTGGGATTTGATGAATGATGGTGTTGGTAATGCAAAGAATTGTAAGAGTATGTTGTATAGCCATGTGACCCCTCCAAGTATGATTTCGGGAATTAGAGTGTCGGCAGAATTAGCTGTACGCAAGGGTTTTACACACATTCAATTCTATAATGTGGATGAGAGTTATGCGGAGTGTGTAGATGAATATCTCAAAGGTTTGGAAGCGGTGCCAAGTCCTCGTTTGATTGATGGAAAGTTGTCGCCACTAGCGGAGCAAGGTCGCAAGGTATTTAATAGATTGAAGTGTAATGAGTGTCATAGTGGTCCCTACTATACCGATATGAAGATGTATGTAATTGGAGACGATGTAGAGTTCGAAGCTGGATGGGACACCCCAACACTAAGAGAGGTGTGGCGTACAGCTCCTTATCTGTTCGATGGTCGTGCGGCAACTATGCAAGAGGTCTTTTCGGTACATAAGCATGGTATAAATGGCAAAATATCATCTAAAGATGTCGAGGCATTGAGCGAATATGTATTGTCACTTTAATTATATAACAGCAGGATATTGAATATAGGTGTATAATTACACATGTGTAAATTAAAGAAATTAGAACAACAATAAACAATAACAAACAAAATTATGAAAACAACAAAACTAACAACGTTGGTAGCTGTTGCAGCTATGGCTTTTATGGCAGTTAGCTGCTGCTCACAACAAGAGACTGCTTGTGACAAAAAGGCAGATTGCGAAACTAAATGTTGCGCAAAGTATGAGAAGAAGTACACAAATGCTGATTTCTACACTGATGGTAAATTCAACCAAGAGGTAGCTATCGAGGCTATGAAGGATATGCTTTCATTCTATGGTGTGCCTTTCACTAAGTTCATGGAGACTGATTTCTGGGTAGCAGAGTTCGGTTTGGGCGATTTCGAGAATGTAGGTATGGGTGGTATCTTCTGGGTTAACGACAAGGAGCATGGCTACTTTGCACACACAATCTACTTGTTACCAGGACAAATGATCCCAGAGCACGCACACTTCCCAACAGATATGCCTGCTAAGTTCGAGAGCTGGATGACATCTAAGGGTTGGACATACAACTGCTCTGAGGTTGGTGAGCCTATGGCAGATATGATTAAAGTTCCTGCTTCACACGGACCAATCAAATCTACAAACTATGTTAAGCAAGAGGTTGGCGAGATCGTTCACCTTAAGCAAATCGAGACCTTCCACTTCCTAATGGCAGGTGACGAGGGTGCAATCGTTGAGGAGTGGGCTACTTACCACGACAATGCTGGTTTGCGCTTCACAAACTCTGGTGCCGCTCTTTAATCAACAAAAAAAAACTAATACCTATATAATAACATGAAAACTACAAAATTAATTTCGCTGTCGCTCTTCGCTGCTCTCTGTTGTACAACAGTGGGTGCTGTTGCGCAGACAGCTGAGACACCATGTTGCGTAACCAGGCTCGATGTCTCTTTGGAGTCATCGGGTAGCGTGGAGTTGAACGATGCTCAACTCAAGATGCTTATCGAGGAGGTTAAGTGGATTAACCTAGAGGCGATCTCTGTTGCTATCAAAGATATGGCTAAGATTGGCTCGGGTGACTATGATGAGGCTGTTGCTATTGGACACTTCTATAAATTGGAGGAGTTGATGAAGGGTGGTTTCAACGGACTAGAGTCAAACGACCCTAAGGCTGTTCGTAATGCGACACAAGCATTGGCTCTTAAGAAGGCTATCTTGCTTGCTAACCCACTTTTGGCTAGCGATAGAATTGTTGCGGCAAAATATAACGTAGGCGATAAAGCACGCTCAGTAAATGCAGGTCACTTGGGTACTCAAGTAAGTAACTGGACATCGCAAATCGACGCTCCACGCGAAGGATTCGACGCTGCAATCATTGAGCTTTCGAACCTTAAAGGATCAGTTCAAATCAAGGAGCTTTACAAACCAACGAATGGTTCTTCGGTTCCAGATATTCGTTTGCACTGGGATGGCGATAAACTATTGTTCACCAGAGCATTGGCAGATAAGAGATGGAATGTCTTTGAGCTTGATCTTAACGACAATAGCCTAACTAAGGTGATCGAGAACGAGGAGCCAGATTTGGATTTCTTCGACGCGATCTATTTGCCAAGTGGTAAGATCATCGTAAACTCAAGTATTGGTTACAATGGTGTACCTTGTGTAAATGGTACAGATGGTGTATCTAACACAATGGTTTATGACCGCGAGACAAAGAATTTGCGTCAAATCACATTTGATCAAGATGCAAACTGGAATCCAGTAGTTATGAACAATGGTCGTGTGATGTACACTCGTTGGGAGTACACCGACCTTACTCACTACTACTCACGTATCGTTATGCACATGAATCCAGATGGTACAGAGAATAAGGCACTTTATGGTAGTGGCGAGATGTTCCCTAACAGTACTTTCGATATTCAACCTCTTCCAAATCAATCATCTGCATTTATCGGCGTGATCTCTGGTCACCACGGTGTGGCTCGTGGTGGTCGTTTGATTATCTTCGATCCATTGAAGGCTCGCGCTGGTGTTGAGGGTATGGTTCGCGAGATCCCATTCAGCAAGCGTACTATCAAGGAGGAGATCAAAGATAGATTGGTAGATAACGTATGGCCACAATTCGTGAAGCCTACAGTTATCAACGAGAACTACTTCCTTGTTGCAGGTAAGATGAGCAAGGAGTCTTTGTGGGGAATCTATTTGGTTGATATTTTCGACAACGTAACTTGTATCATGCAATCTGAGGAGCAAGGTTATATCTCTCCTACTTTGATTCGCAAGACTGCAACCCCTCCAGCTATCCCAGAGCGTGTTGACCTAACGAAGAAGGAGGCTACATTCTTTATCCAAGACATCTATGAGGGTGAGGGTCTACGTGGTATCCCACGCGGAACAGTTAAGGAGTTGCGTGTACTTGGTTATGAGTATGCTTACATCCAAACACCATCAGATCACCAATGGCAAGGAATCCAATCAGGTTGGGACATCAAGCGTACATTGGGTACAGTACCTGTTGAGGAGGATGGATCGGTTATCTTCACAGCTCCAGCAAATACTCCAATCGCTATGCAACCACTCGACGAGAAGGGTGTAGCAATCCAATGGATGAGAAGTTGGGTCGTTGGTCAACCAGGTGAGATTGTATCTTGTATCGGTTGCCACGAGGATCAAAACCAAATTCCAATCCCTAAGCGTGTTATTGCTTCGGAGAAGACTGCTTCTCCACTTACAATACCTGAGGGTGGTATTCGTTCATACACATTCGAGTTGGAGGTTCAACCAATCTTGGATCGTGCTTGTGTGGCTTGTCACAATGGTGAGCGCAAGGCGTTTGACCTTCGCACGGGAGAGGTTGATAAGTTCGGATTTGGTCCATCATATTTGAATCTTCACCCATACGTTCGTCGTCAAGGTGGTGAGGGTGATATGGCAGTTTTGACCCCATACGAGTATAACGCTAACACATCTGAGTTGGTACGTATGCTTAAGAATGGTCACTACAATGTAGAGCTTACAGATGCTGAGTGGCGCAAGTTGTACCACTGGATCGACTTCAACGCTCCATATAAGGGTAACTTCGACAACCGCAAGACTAATATGATGCCTTATGCTCTTAACCCACGCGAGACTCAATATGAGCGTCGTCTTGAACTTAAGAATAAATATGCACTTGGAATGGGTGTTGATTGGCAAAAGGAGATCGATGACTATGCAGCTAAATTGAAGGCTCAAGGTAAGATCGAGGCGGTTATGCCAGAGAAGATGTCAGCTCCTAAGTTTAAGGAGGTTAAGGCTAAAAATTGGCCATTCACATCTACCGAGGCTTTGGCTTTGCAAGGTGGCAAACGCGAGACTAAGGTCGTAGAGGTTGCTCCAGGCGTAGAGATCACATTCGTTAAGATCCCAGCAGGTCAATTTGTTATGGGTAGCAACAATGGTGAGCCAGATAATATGCCAACTTCGAAAGTTGCAATTAAGAAGGCGTTCTGGATGTCTGAAAATGAGATCACCAACGAGCAAGTTCGTGCACTTATGCCAGATCATAACAGTATGTTTGTAACAATGTTGTGGAAGGATCACGTAAATGCAGGTTATCCAGCTAACAACCCAGAGCAACCAGCTATCCGTATCAGCCAAGAGGAGGCTATGGAGTATGGTGCTAAGTTGAGCGAGAAGACAGGTCTTAACGTAACATTGCCTACAGAGGCACAATGGGAGTGGGCTTGTCGCGCAGGATCAGATGACGCATTCTGGTATGGCGATATGAATGGCGACTTTGGTAAGAGCGAGAACCTTGCAGATAAGACAACTTTGTTGTTTGCAGTTGCAGGTGTTAACCCTAGACCTATGAAGACCGATAACCCACGTTACAAGCACTATATCTTCTTGCCTAAAGAGGAGGGTGTTGACGATGGTCAATTGATCGCAGAGGGTGGAACTATGGGATACAATGCTAACCCATTCGGATTGTACAATATGCACGGAAACGTTGCTGAGTGGACTCGTTCGGATTACAAGCCTTATCCATATTCTGAGAAGAGCTCAGGAGATGCTGAATACAAGGTGGTTAGAGGAGGTTCATACTTCGAGCGTCCTAAGTACTCTACATCTTATAGCCGTAAGTACTACTATCCATACCAACGTGTATTCAACGTAGGTTTCCGTTTGATTATCGAGGAGTAATATAATTCGAGAAGATATATAATTATTTAATCTGTCCAAAGATTTGTAGATATGGATCTTTGGACAGATTTTAAAAACCTAAAACTTAATAGATTTCATGAGAACATTAAATCACTTTGGTGTTGTTACTACAACTCCACAACCAGGAGAGTTTTATGCTGAGGGTCTAAAGGTACACCTCACAAATTTCCGCGAGAGTCCACACAAAATCGAGTTTTTGCGCTTCGAGGAGGGTTCTCCACTTCCAGAGATTATCCAAACAACAGCTCACATCGCTTACGAAGTAGAGTCTTTGGAGGAGGAGCTTAAAGATGCAAAGGTTCTTGTTGAGCCATTTGAGGGTGGCGAGAATTTGATGTGTGCCTTCATCGAAGAGGAGGGTATCGCAATCGAGCTTATGGAGTTCACAAAATAATCACAATAAATAAAACTTAAAAATAAATTTCATAAAATGGCAAAGTTCATTAATGACGTAAACGACATCACAGCAGAGTTGTTGGATGGTTATGTAAAGGCATATAGCTCACAAGTAGCATTGGGTGGTGAGAATTTGGTAGTTCGCGCTAATGCAAAATCAGAGGATAAGGTAGCGGTTATCTCTATGGGTGGATCGGGTCACGAGCCAGCAATCAGCGGTTTCGTTGGTGATGGTATGTTGGATTGCTCTGTTGTGGGCGACATCTTCGCTGCTCCAGGTGCACAACGTGTGTTCCAAGCATTGGTAAAATTCAAGCGTGAGGCTGGTATCTTGTTGGTTGTTTTGAACCACTCGGGAGACCTTATGAGCGCTAAGATGGCTATTCAATTGGCAGAGCGTATGGGCGTTAAGGTTAAGATGTTGATGACTTATGATGACATCAGCGCTGGAATCGACACTCCTAAGGATGATCGTCGTGGTTTGGCAGGTTGTGTACCTTTGTTCAAGATCTTGGGTGCTGCTGCAGACGAGGGTAAATCTATCGACGAGCTTATCGAGATTGGTGAGCGTTACAACGAGAATGTAGCGACATTGGCTGTTGCTGCTGGAACTTGTACTCACCCACAAAATGGTGCTACAATCTCTGCATTGCCAGAGGGCGAGATCGAGATCGGTATGGGTCAACACGGTGAAGGTGGTGCTGGTGGTCGTCAACAACTTGTTTCGGCAGATGACACTACTGAGAAGATGGTTAACCAACTACTCAAGAAGGTTCAACTTCAGAGCGGAGACAAGGGTATGGTTATCATCAATGGTATTGGTGCTACAACTCATATGGAGCTTAGCATCGTATTCCGCAAGGCTTACGATATGCTTACAGAGCTAGGTGTAGATGTTGCTTTGGGACGTATTGCAGAGATCTTGACAGTTCAAGAGCAATCAGGATTCCAAATGATTATGGCTAAGTTGGATGACGATCATGTTGATTATTTGAACAACTATATGTCTAACGCTCCATACTGGACTACTATCGGTAAGTAATTCAAGGTTATTAGATAATTTTATATCCACGATGGGTTTTATCCTGTCGTGGATATTTTTTATTTCGTAACTTAACCAAGAGTTATTATGTGAGCCTATATATTAATATTTTTTAATATTAATATGATTTTAGATTTAAAATTTGTTTTTTCAAAAAAAATCCTATACCTTTACACCGAAGGGTTTAAGGGTTAATTTACTATGAGTGAGTATATTTATATATTTAACTAATAAAAAAGTATGTTTATAAAAAAAACAACCTACAAACATTTATATTTTTTATAAATTATTATATAATAGGTTTAAAATAGACACCCAGATACTCTTTGTTACAACTAAATGGTTTACAACAATGGATAAAACATGTGGACATTGTGATGGCGTTCCATGCCTAAGAGAGAGAGAATTAAAAATATTACTCGATGTCACTTCGATGCTAAGTGGTAAAGAGGTTGATTTAAATGAGGTGATTGATTTGATAGCCCAACATTTGGATGTAGAGCGTCTTTATCTTACTATTTTCAATCGAGAGAGCGGACATATTGTAATCGAGGGTGCTTATGGTATCTCAGATTCTCAAAAAAAGAGTGGTGTTTATCACGTCGGCGAAGGTATCATTGGCAAAGTTATCGAAAAGGGTGAAGCGTATATGATCCCCGATGTCGCCGAATCTCAAGAATTTCTTAATCGCACCAAATTACCAATAAATGACGATGGCTCACAAACATCATTTATATGTATCCCCGTCAAGTACAAAGATGAAGTAATTGGCACCCTAAGTTTCCACAAAAGTGTTGAAGATCCAACTGAGATATTCGATAATGAGGTGCGGATCCTCAAAATCACAGCTGGACTAATAGGTCGAGTGTTGCGTCGTCGTCAAGAGTACGCCGAGGAGATGGAGAAGCTACAACAAGAGAACGACCGTCTGCGTAACAATATATATATCCCAACCCAACCCGATAATATCAAAGGTAAATCGGGTAAGATGAGTGAGGTATTTTCGCTTATCGAAAGTGTTGCGCCAACCGATGCTACAGTAATTATTAGAGGTGAAAGTGGTGTAGGTAAGGAACTTGTGGCGGATGCAATACACAAACATAGTAATCGGAATAAAAAACCATTAATCAAAGTTAACTGCGCGGCACTCCCCGATTCGCTAATAGAGAGTGAACTCTTCGGGCACGAAAAAGGTGCTTTTACAGGAGCTACACAACGACACATCGGGCGATTTGAAGCGGCGGATGGGGGCACAATCTTCTTGGATGAGTTTGGCGACATACCCTCGTCGACGCAAGTTAAACTTCTGCGCGTGTTGCAAGAGCGCGAGATCCAAAGGCTTGGAAGTTCAGAGACTATAAAGGTCGATGTTCGGGTACTTTGTGCGACAAATCGTGACCTCGAAAAGATGATTAGCGATGGAGATTTCCGCGAAGATCTATATTATCGTATAAATGTATTTCCAATATATATCCCCTCTTTAAGAGAGCGGTTGAACGATATTCCTGTTTTGACGGATCACTTTATCGAGAAATATAACTTGCGATATAACAAAAATATTAAACGTATAACATCCGTAACAATCAAGCAGTTAATGCTGTACAATTGGCCAGGAAATATCCGCGAGCTCGAAAACTGTATCGAAAGAGCTTGTATCTTAGCCTCCGAAGATGTTATACGTGTTCACAACCTCCCCCCCACTCTCCAAACTGGAGCATCTTCGGACACTATAGCCAAAGGTAGCTTAGATGAGATTATGGGACGACTCGAAAAGCAGGTTATTATTGATGCTCTTATATCGACAAAGGGCAATATCACCAAGGCTGCGGAGTCACTTAGCATCACCGAAAGAGTTATGGGGCTACGAATCTCTAAATATGAGATTGACCCAAAAAGATATAAAACCTCTAAAGATTAAAATATGGAACTTACTTTAGAATTGTGCGACTATTCAAACCCTGCACACCTCTCAGCATTCGCCGAACTACTTCAAGGCTATATGGCAGACCCAATGGGTGAACATGCGCCACACACCAAAATGGAACAACTTCGATTGATCGATGGTATGGCAAACCACCCTTCTTCATTTATTTTATTGGCAAGTGTTGAAGGTCAAGCAGTTGGCTTTGCTACATGCTTCGAGCTCTTCTCGACATTTCAAGTGAAGCCCTTTATCAATATTCATGACTTCTTCACCATCACCGAATATCGCGGAGCAGGTATAGGACGGGCTATGTTGAGTGAGATTGCAGAGATTGCAAGATCAAAAAGATGTTGCAAAGTAACCCTCGAAGTACGCACCGACAATAGTGTAGCACAGGGATTATATCGTAGCGAAGGATTCGCAGAGGCGGAGCCAGATATGTTATTTTGGACAAAAAAGTTATAACAGATAAAAAAGAGCAACAAATATGAGTATTCAAGCAGCGATAGATTTCCTCACAAGAGTGCAGACAGATATGGATTTTCGTAAGTCGTGTTACGCTTTTCGAACAAAGGATGATATACTAAAACACCTACAACAAGAGGGTTACAGCTTTTCGGAGGGGGAGTTTGAAAATGCTATAAACCACCTCTTGTTACGATGTTCCGAAGAATCCCAAGGGTATGAGATTCATCTTCTTAAAAATTGGTTTAGTTTATTTATTTAGGCTGTTAGTCTTGCTTCGACTAAACTTTTCAATTCATTTAATCCCTCGATCATCTTCGCCATTTGAAGATCGTCGGGGGTTTTATATCCAAAATCTTCGATAGAGCAGATTCCCTCAAACGACCCTACAAGGATTGCTGTTTTACGAAGTGTAGGGCTCAATTCTGCTTCAAAAGCGTTGAGCTCTCTATATAGCATCAGCGGCAGGTGGCTCGTTGCAATAGAGTCATAATGCGCCAACCATGCAATCATATACTTCTCGAAACATATAGCTATCATATTATATAGCAAATCATTATCGAATTTTCTACTCTCTTTAGTAAATGCAGTCGATATAGTCTTTAAGTAACTATCTGCAAATTCATAATTCTCTTTGGCTAACTCTTTCATCTCTTATATCGTATTGTAGATAGTTAATAATTCTGCGGGCTCTAAGTCACGTTTATTGAGCGTACACCACCTACGAACCTCATCAAGTAGGCATGGTAAAATCTCGTCGCGACACACTACACCCAACTCTTCGAGTGCATTTTTGAGAGTCGCCATACAGGTATGTTTTCCGATTCTAAATCGTCGTTCTTTGAGCCCAATCTCCTCCGCCTCAAATAGCTGATATGTCGAACGATCGCGCTTAAGATACTTGGTATGAATACCACTTTCGTGTGTCAAAACCAAATCCCCGACTATGGGTTTCGAGGCGCTATTCACCCTACCCGAGATCCTCTCGACATAGCTACATAGCTCTGGGAATATTCGTTTATCAAGAGTTGTAGCGGCTCCAGCACTCTTCTCGATTGCCATCGCAACCTCCTCCATCGCTGCATTTCCAGCTCTTTCGCCCAATCCATTTACTGTTGTGCTCAAGGCATCGGCTCCAGCTATCCATGCCGCTAGGGTATTGGCACACGCCATACCTAAGTCATTGTGTGCATGGAACTCAATCGAAATATTAGGGTCTAACGCCCTTATAGATCGCACCATTTCGTGTGTCGAAAATGGATTCAAAAGCCCCACCGTGTCGGCAAGACGTATTCGTTTGGCTCCGCTTGCAATAGCTTCGCGAGCAAACTCTTCCAAAAATTCACCATCCGCACGCGAGGCATCTTGTGCCCCTACGCTCACATAATCAAAGGAGTTGTAGCTCTGACGAACAATATCGCGAAGTTCGCGAACGACCCATTCGCGACTCTTGCCCATCACCCCCAACAATTTATTAGAAACGGGAAACGACAAATGAATACCATCCACCCCACACTGGCGCGCGAGTTCAATTTCGGTAGGCATAGCTCTGCACCATGCGATCATTCGACAATCTAAGGCTTCGCTTCGTTTGAGGTCGGTTATAGCCTTGATCTCTTCGATTGCTGCACACCCCATCGCTGGAGTTCCCACCTCAAATTCGCGAACGCCCGCCTTGTACATTAGCTTCACGAGCGAGAGTTTCTCGTCGAGAGTAAATGCTACTCCTGATGCTTGCTCTCCGTCGCGTAGTGTTGTATCGACAAATGTAGGATGGGTATTCATGTTTTTCTTCTTTTTTTAGTCACTAATTAAATACTTCTCGCACGCTTCACCCTCTTCGAGTGCATCGAGAATCTCATCTATAGCCTCTTCGGAATCAACTCCTCCGTACCAATAATTGCATGGTTGGATCACCATTGCTGGTCCTTGCGAACAAACATTTAGACACGCTGTAGTGCTCACCACTACATCCAATCCACGATCTGCTGTCTCCTCAACAATATATTGTAGCAATTGAGGTGCGCCCTTTTTGTTGCAAACTCCAAGTGCTTCGCCACTCACACGATATGAGTTGCATAGTAGAATGTGATACTCTGGCTTTTTCATAATTTTATATTTTTGATGTTTAAAGTTAATTTTATCGGTGGTGAGGTTTATCAACCGCAACCTTGAGCGTTACCCTTGCAGTTTGATCCGCACTTAAAGGCATCTCGCTTAGCAATAGATTTAATCACACGATTGTTATAGATTCCATCCAACCCTTCATCGATAAGTCCCGTCATCTCGACAACATTAAGTCCAGATTTTTTAAGGAACTCTAAAGGCTTGCCTCCAACGCCACTAACCAACAATGCTCTACAATCAGACATCAGCTCAGCTAGTTGCGACCAACGCATATCGCCCAATCCACGATCTGGAGTGCGACGATTCTCGACCCACTTATAACCATTTGGTGTTTGGCGATATATATTGAGTGTATCTGCTTCGCCAAGGTGCATATTAACCAAAAGACCCTCGTTTGTAGCCACCGCCACATATGGGCGATTTTCGATGTCAATATCCGAACGCGATGCGTACTCCTCCATTAGGGCGTGTGCCCCCTTCATATCTTGTCCCAACAAACCAGCTGCATCGGCACGGCAACGTGCGCAGTGACTCATGAGTGTGAGGTGCTCCGATACAAGTGTACGAACACGGAATACCATTTTAGGATCGGGATTCTCCAAATCCTCAAATGCTGTGTCGGCAACGGGAATTAGCGGAATGCAGTTGATTACATCGGCACCCAACTGAGCACATACGCGCGCCACCTCTTTGATTCCATCCTCGTTGATTCCGGGGATTATGATCGAGTTGATCTTGACGGTTATCCCCTTAGCCTTAAGTTTTGGGATGCAAGCCAACTGCTTTTCGAGCAATCTCTTTCCACCCTCTTCGCCACGATAGATATGTTTGCCATCGCGCACCCATTTATATATCTTTGCCAACACCACTGGGTCGAGACTGTTGATCGTGATAGTCACGTGGCTAACATTAAGCTCCGCAACTTGGTCGATATATGGCTCCAAGCCCAAACCATTTGTCGACAAACAAAATATCTTTTCGGGAAATCTTTCGTGAGCCAAACGCATAGTCTCGAGCGTCTCCTCGGGGTTGGCAAATGGATCTCCTGGGCCTGCAATGCCAATCACCGAAAGGTTCGGAAGCCTTGAATCTAACTCCTCCAAATATCCAACCGACTGTTTGGGCGAAAGAACCGTCGAGGTTACACCTGGACGACTCTCGCTCACGCAATCATATTTGCGATTACAGTAGTTACACTGTATATTGCACTTTGGTGCTACGGGTAGGTGTACTCGTGCGTGGGTATGTTTTGCCTCGGCATCGAAGCATGGGTGTTTTGCCTCCATAATATATAAATTAAGGGTTGAATTACATTAAATATATTTATACCCTACGGGTGAGTTCTCTTGTTTATACTCTATGAGTGCGTTTACCACTCTATCAAAAATCTCTTGTGTTCCGCGGTATCCCAACATCACTTGGCGCGAAGCTCCAAAGCGATCGTGGATCGGGAATCCTAACCTCACGAGTGGGATCTTTAGCTCTCGGGCGATGTAGTAACCCTTGCTGCTACCAATCATAATGTTTGGTTGAATCTCCTCCATCTTGGCGTGGATCGACTCGAAATCAGTGTCGGTAAATGCAAATACCTCCATGCCGACCTCTTTGCACCATCCGCTAAGTGCCGAAACTAAATCTGCCTCGCCATACAAAACCACCTTTTTGCCAAAGAGATATTTGTGTGCATCGACATAAGCATCAATGAGTCGTCCGCGCTCCTTTTGATATTTCTCGGGGATCTCTACTCCATACTCATCAGCTAGGCTCTGCATGAATTTGTCGGATGCCTCGATTCCAATTGGTATTGGCATTTGGATATTTTTCACTCCACATTCACTCTCTAACCATTCACCTGCTGTGGGTATGCGACCCTTTACGGATGTGCGCTTGTAGAATTGGTTGAACCTCTCACCAAACTCAATCACAGCCTTTGCGTCTGCCGTAGATTTGATCTGCGCAAGGGGTGTTCCTCCGCTTGGAATCAACTCATACTCTGCGGTGTAGACATTATCTAGCGATTCGCTATAATCAGGAAATAGAGTTGTTTTAATATCAAAATCTGCCACTATCTCCTTGATATATCTAATATCGGCAGGTGAGACCATACCAGGTAACACAACCAAATTTTCGGTGCGTGCGGTGGGTGTTGCGAATGTTCTGACTGCTGAAAGAACCGTGTTGTGGAACCCTTCGGCGTGTGAACCACAATAACTTGGTGTCGAACTATGAACAAATGCTGGTAGCTCCTCGCCCGCCTTAGCCTCGCCATAGTTGCGTATATGTGCTGGAATATCTTCGCCAATAGTCTCCGAAAGGCAAGTCGATGCAATGCCTATAACTTTGGGGTGATATTGCTTTATAATGTTGTCAATTCCTGTGATGAAGTTTTTACTTCCTCCATAGACTGTCGACTCCTCCGAAAAGTTGCTCGACGCTATATCTACTGGCTCCTTGTAGTGGCTAATCATATATCGACGGATATATGTAGCGCAACCTTGCGATCCGTGGATCAATGGCACGCAACCCTCTATCCCTTTGAATACTAACGATGCACCTAGTGGAGCACATAGTTTACAGGCGTTACGTGATGATGTATATGTTTTACTCTGCTTGCTCATCGCTTACCCTCCTATTTTTGCGTGTGAATTTCCATACTGGAGTAAGCGCTGTTGCGTAGATCTCCTTGGCGAAGTTCATCATTCCTTCGTAACCTGCCAATGCCTCTTTGCGCTCGTGGTTGTGGTCGCAAAAACCAAGACCTATCTTGTAGGCTATTGGTCGCTCCTTCACTCCTCCGATAAAAATATCTGCCTCCTTCTCCTTTACGAAGTGCGAAAGCTCGATTGGGTTCGAATCATCGACGATAACTGTACCTTCGTCACAGAGATTCTTTATAACTTCGTAATCCTCGGTCGAACCTGTTTGCGAACCGACGATAACTGTTTGTACTCCAATGAGTCTGAGAGCTTTAATGAGTGATATAGCTTTGAATGCTCCACCAACGTAAATTGCCGCCTTTTTACCTTGAAGAGCCTCTTTATAGGGTTGCAAGGCAGGAAGCAATCGTCCCATCTCCTCTCGCACAATTTGGCGAGCTTTATCCATCATCTCATCATCCTTAAAGAACCTTGCAACCTCATAAAGAGCATCGCTCATATCTTCGATTCCGAAGTAGGATACGTGCATAAATGGTGTTCCGTACTCCTCCTTCATCATCTTGGCTAGGTGGATCATCGAGCCCGAACACTGCACGACATTAAGTCCCGATTTGTGAGCATTACGAATGTCATCTACCCTACCATCTCCTGTGATTGTGGCATTGACATGAACACCCATTCGTTTGTAGTAATCAAGCAAGATCCAAAGCTCACCTGCTAGGTTGAAATCTCCAAGGATGTTGATACTCTTTTCGGGAATCTCCCTTGTGCCTGTGCCCACTAATTTAAATAGTGATTCGCACGCCACCTTGTAGCCATCTTTTTTCGAGCCCTGAAAACCAGGGGCTTGAACTGGTATTGTTGTAACTCCTGTCTCTTGAGTTACTTGTTTGCAGATCCTCTCAACATCGTCACCAATAACTCCGACTATGCAGGTCGTGTAAACGAATGCCGCCTTTGGTGAGTGTGTCTCGATAAGCTCAATAAGCGAAGCGTATAGCTTCTTTTCGCCTCCGAAGATCACATCAGACTCTTGAAGATCTGTTGAAAAACTTGTTCTGTGAAGCTCTGGTCCCGACGACAAAGAGCCTCGAATGTCCCATGTGTATGCAGCGCATCCTATTGGGCCATGTATTATGTGTAAAGCATCCGCAATCGGATAGAGCACCACACGTGATCCGCAAAAGACACACGCACGTTGGCTCATACTTCCTGCAAGACTCACTTTGCCTGCCTCGACTGTAGGTGCATTTGCACCACTCATCGAAACCTGCGTCTCCCTCTCCCTTAAAATGTGAGTCATAACAATAATTTTTAAAATTTACTTAAAGTTTTTCAACCTCCGAAGAGGTGAAAAACTTTAAGTGAAAAATCTGTTTATTTGAATTGAATCCCAATTAGAATTGGAACTCTACCTTCTCCTCAAGGCAAGTTCTATCGTTGTTCGATAGAATCTCGTGCAACATCTGTGTAACAAGATTTGCAGCTCCCTTATAACCAGTCTTAGCAAAGTAGTTATGTCCTGGACGATCAGTAACTGGGAATCCCATGCGAACAAATGGAGTATCCTCATCACGAGCGATATACTTACCATAAGTGTTACCAATCAACAAATCTACACCCTCTTGCTTAATCCATTGGTGCATCAAGAACATATCTGCTTGAGGTCCACTCTTGAACTTAGCCTCTGGAATATCCTTAAGCAACTCAGCCATGCGCTCGTCGAACACCTTGCCCGGAGTACCTGTAACCACATATACTGGCTTCATATCCATCGACACCAAGAACTCAACGAGTGGAATAAGTGTATCTGGATCACCCCACAAAGCTACACGCTTGCCATACAAGTATTTAGCTGAGTCTGATATAAGATCAAGAAGTTGACCGCGCTCATAGGTAAGCTCATCCGAAACAGGTACATTTGCATGGCGGCTAAGTGACATCAAGAATCTATCCGTCGCCTTAAATCCGATTGGAATATCTAACACCTCAAATGGAATCTTACATTGATTTTCCATCTTGATACAAGCATCTCCAGTACAATATGCTCCAAGACCAAGTGTGAATTTGCTATCTCCAGCCTCTGTAAGTTGCTTAACGGTACAACCTCCATCTGGGTACATCTTGTATGTTCCTGTAAGAGGTCCATCCAAAACACCTGTCATATCTGGGAACATAAATGTGCGTGACTCCATAACCTTAGCCATGCGCTTGATTTCAGCTTGATCCGAAGGCTCCATCCATCCAGAAACCATATTGATGACATTAAGCATCTTTGGAGTCTTGACTGCGAATGATTTAACAAATGATGTTACCATATTTGCATAACCAGTAACGTGTGAACCTACGTAACTTGGAGTATTACAATAAATAACACGCTTTCCAGCTGGAATCAAACCATCCTCGTTCGCTTTGTTAGTGATCTGTACAAGGTCATCACCAATAGTCTCTGAAAGACAAGTTGTGTGAATCGCAATAACCTCTGGGTCATATACGTTGAACATTGTGTTGATCGCCTGAAGTAGGTTGGCAGATCCACCAAAAACCGAAGAACCCTCCGAGAACGAACTTGTTGCTGCCATTACTGGCTCCTTGAAGTGGCGAGTGAGTGCGCTTCTGTGGTAAGAGCAACAACCCTGTGAACCGTGGCTATGTGGCAAACATCCGTGAACTCCAAGCGCAGCATACAATGCTCCAACAGGTTGACAAGTTTTAGCGGGGTTTACCGTGAGCGCCTTACGATCTATCTCTTTATCTGTTGTATGTCGTAATAACATAATAATTTTGTTTTAAAAGTTAGCTAACAAATGTTGCCTCAACATAAGCCTCACGCTCCCATGGAGCCTTGATGTGCTTGAAGATTGAACTGCATGATATCATCTCGATATCTTTGTAGAAGTTTATCGCTCCCTCGAATGCAGCGTATGGACCTCCCGAGTCGTAGTTGTGAAGTTGCTTCAATGGAATACCCATCTTTTGGATCACATACTTCTCTTTGATACCTGCACAGAAAATATCTGGCTTATACATCTCGACCAACTTCTCCATCTCGTAGTGGCTCAAATCGTCAATTACGAGCGAACCCTTTTGCATATCTGCCATAAGTCCATCGTAGTTGTTGAACTCCATACCATTAGCCTTAAGTGTCTCTAGCTCCTCCTCGGTCTTGCGTGGGCGGTAACGAGTCTCGTCCGCTGTTACGGTGATCTCCTCGATGTTACGGCTATCAGCGTCGATCTTGATTGTTGGAATCACAACACGACCCTCATAGTCGTCACGGTGACCAAACTCATAACCAGCCGAAAGAGTCGTCATACCCAACTCATTGAACAACTCTTGGTAGTGGTGAGCACGAGATCCACCAACGAACAACATTGTTGTTTTGCCCTCAGTCTTGGTGCGAGCCTCAGCAGCAGCTGCCTCAACAGCCTTCATCTCCTCGGCAATCACCTTCTCGATTTGATCGATCAACTCTTGCTCGCCAAAGAACTCTCCGATCTTGCGAAGTGTCTTAGCTGTAGCCTCAGCACCAATGAAATTACACTTAGTCCATGGAATACCAAATGAAGTCTCCAACATCTCAGCTACGTAGTTGATTGAGCGGTGACACATAACAAGACTTAGGTCTGCAGTGTGTGCTCTCTCGAACTTTTGCATTGTGGTGTTACCAGACATTGTAGCGATAAGCTCGATTCCACACTTCTCAAGTAGAGCCTCGATAGCGAAAGCATCACCACCGATGTTATACTCTCCAAGGATGTTTACACGATATTTAAACTTACCCTCGATAGTATCGTCGTTACCAATAAGGTTTTTGTAAAGACCGTTGTTTGCGATGTGGTGACCAGCTGATTGTGATACTCCACGGTAACCCTCACAAGAGAATCCGAAGATGTTACAATCTGGATACTCCTCCTTCATCTGGCGAGCCACACGGTGAACGTCATCACCGATAAGACCTACTGGACAAGTCGAGAAGATTGCGATCGCTTTAGGGTGGAACAGTTCATAAGCCTCACGAATAGCTTGCTTTAGTTTATCCTCACCACCAAACACGATATTTGAATCTTGCATATCTGTTGACATACAGTATGGGATGTAGTTCGCATCACTCTCAGTCTCTGGACGAGTTTGGTTACGACGCGTAAGCCACGAGTAGAATCCACAACCGATAGGTCCGTGTGTGATATTTACAAAGTCACGTGTTGGGCCCAAAACCACACCCTTACAACCTGCATAGGTACAACCGCGTTGTGTGATGATACCTGGGATAGTACGAACGTTCGCTTGGATCTTTGGGATCAAATCAGGATCATTTACTACGATGGCCTGAGTTCTCTTTTTAGCAACCTTTTTAGGATAGACTTTCGTAACTTCCTCTACGAAGCCTTCCATGCTTGGCATTGTTGTCTCTTTCATAGTCATCTAAATTTAATCTACTGTTACTTCTCCTGTCTCTCCCGTGCGAACACGTACAGACTCTGTTGCGTTTACGACGAAGATTTTACCATCGCCACTCTTGTCAGTCTGGTTAGTCTTGATTATAGTCTCAATTGCAAGATCTTTCTTGTCGTCTGCAACGACTAGAGTAATCATACGCTTTGATTTGAGGCGTGGATCGCCTTGGTGCATCAACTCCAAGTATTCTGGATCTACCGAATCAGACTTCTCCATATCGTGGTGTCCTTTACCTCGTCCAGTCACAGCCATTGCGGTGAATGAAGGGAGGTCGACATCCGAAAGAGCCTTCTTCGTATCCTGCAACTTAGCGATGCGAATTATTGCCATTATAAGTTTCATTGTCTTAATTTTTTTGGGGATTAAACCTCTTTGAATCCAGTTGACACTGTGTAGCACTCCTCTACTGGAGTAACGAAGATTTTACCATCTCCGAATTGTCCTTGCTCGCCTGAACGTGCAGAGTACATGATTGTCTCGATTACGAAATCTTTATCCTTCTCTGGGATCGTAATCATTAAAAGATCCTTTGGTAACTCATCATAAGTTACGTTTCCTGCCTTGATACCGCGTTGCTTACCACGTCCAAAAACTGACAACTTTGTTACAGCTGGGAAGCCTGCATCAAGCAATGCTTTCATTACAACTGCCGACTTCTCTGGTCTAACTATAGCTCTTATTAAATACATGATTTCTCTTTTCTTAAAGGTTAAATAAATGTGTTGTTGTGTATTGAGTCGTTATTTGGTTTTGATACCCAAATATTTTGAGTACCAAAACCAGATTGCGACACGACTCATACGAATTAGTTCATGATACCGAATGAAACAAGTAGTGTCTCCAACTCCTCCATCTCAAGTGGTTGTGGGATAACGAACATTTGGTTACCGTTGATTTTTGATGCAAGTGAACGATACTCGTCAGCTTGTGGGTGCTCTGGAGCGTGGTCGATAACTGTCTTACGGTTGATCTCTGCGTGTTGAACCATGTTGTCACGTGGCACGAAGTGGATCATTTGAGTACCCAACTTCTTTGCAAACTCCTCGATCATGTTTGCCTCGTTGTCTACCTTACGTGAGTTACAGATAAGTCCACCCAAACGAACTGTACCTGCTTGACCAAACTTGTTGATAGATTTACAGATGTTGTTTGCTGCATACATCGCCATCATCTCACCCGAGCAAACGATATAAACCTCTTGAGCCTTACCATCGCGGATTGGCATCGCAAAACCACCACATACTACGTCACCAAGTACATCATAGAATACATAGTCTAGGTGTTTGTCATCATCATAAGCACCAAGTTGCTCAAGTAAGTTGATTGAAGTGATGATACCACGACCTGCACATCCTACTCCTGGCTCTGGACCTCCTGACTCAACACAACTTGTGTTCTTGAAGCCCTCCTTCATTACGTCATCGAGATCGATGTCCTCACCCTCGTCGCGAAGTGTATCTAGTACTGTCTTTTGTGCCAAACCATGCAACAAAAGACGAGTTGAATCTGCCTTAGGGTCACAACCCACTACCATTACCTTCTTACCCATCTCAGCTAGACCAGCTACTGTGTTTTGAGTTGTGGTGCTCTTACCGATACCACCTTTTCCATAAATTGCAATCTTTCTCATAACTTAAAAAATAAAATGTGTTTTTAAATAAAATTAATTAACCTACCTTCTTATGCTCTTTATACTATCAGAAAGTGTGCCAAAAAGATCCTCATTCAGCAAATATTTTAATAATTATTTCACAACGAGATAATTATCAATAATTTACGCATAATTATTTTTTTACCACAAATTCGACCTTTGATAATACATTTATTAATTATTTTTAAAATCCTACATTCTCGTAACTTTTCAACGTAAATGTAGGATTTTTACCTAGATGTTGCTACTCTTTTGTAGTTTCTCGTTGGATTTTATACCCTTTTCGCTAGAATAGATACCTAACCATTGTATTTATGCGTTGTGCTCGCTCCGACAACCCTCCATAATTATTACGCACACCATTTAGATACTCTGCACCAAGAATTAGACTCTTTACTGGCGTATAGAAGAGTGTTGTCGAGATATATTGCCCCGTTTTATAGGTGTTATCAATCGCCGAATAACTACTATCTATATCGACAAATGCTTTTGAGTAGTTCGCCCCCAGCGAAAATTTATCGTTAAATTTATACTTCGCACTACACATCACACCATACATCGGCGTATTATTATATATCGTACCATCCGAATCCTCTATCACATCGTAGCTCAAATTCGCAAGATCGGTGATATATTTACTCACACCCACTCCATACATACCTTGCGCCGAGAGTGTGAACTTGGGGGTTACATTCAAAGATCCCGACAATCTCACACCCCAACCATTTACACTCTTCACATCGTCGCCCTCGCAATATTGTATCGTGCGCAACACTCCACCAATCTTCACATAACCTAACTTTCCGCTCTTATCGACATAAGCCACCACATCGGGGATTCGAACTTCGGGCATTGTGACACCTATTGTTTTAAATGTAGGATACTCGAGCGATGCACCCAACGTATATTTCTTATCGAACTTATATCTATAAGCTACCATCTGTGTACGAAAGAATGTTCGCGAATTGGCTCCCGAAATATCAATTGTCGTTGCCAAAGATTTTGAGTCGGTCATCAAGCTCCATGTTTGACCCACCGTAAAACCTTTAATGTCGATAGTTGCACAACGCAAGAATAGCGTATTGCCTGAACCTCTAAAATCACCTTCGATATATAACTTCACATCGCCCAACGCATCGGTTGCCTGAGTCACACCGATGCTCAATCGAGTACTCGTTGGATCAAAAACCAACCGATGCTCATCTCCCTGTGCAGGATCCATATTTATATTACTCACTGGGAAGTCGTTACCAGAAGTAGTAGCACCCTCCACATATAAACCCATCGTTAGGGTTACAAATCCACCTATCGATACAGAGGTGTTACCCTTCACAATATCGACACAATACCCCTTGGCTCCGATCATCATCATCAAAGCCATCAATAATAAAAACTTCTTCATTTGATTTAATTTCATTTGATTTAATTTGTTAAATTAACTTACACTCTATTAGCGAATTGCACACCTCTTTGCGTTTGAATGATCTAAACGAAAAGCGGTTATTTGTGCACCCCTCTGTTCGAGTCGAGATTTTACCCTCCTCGCATTTCGAAAACTCAAAGTGTAGCACTGCAGTTGCCATCGCTTCGATGTCGGCAGGATCGTGACACACCATAAGCGTAATGCTGTCGAGCATCTCGTGTGCACGTTTTATGCTGTCTCTGAGTGACTCCTTCAGCTCCCAATCGAGTGCCGAGAATGGTTCGTCCAACAACAACATCGAGGGTTCCGAAGCTATTGCGCGAGCCAATGCCACGCGTTGTTTCTGTCCACCCGAAAGTTGATGTGGTTTGCGAGTGCGAAGTGCTGCAATATTGAAACACTCCAACAACTCCATCACACGCTCCTCATTTTTAGTTGGTTGCGCATACGAAATCTGCTCAAAAACAGTCATATTAGGAAACAATGCAAAATCTTGGAACATAAGCCCCGTTCGACGTTTCGACGCTGGTACAAACAACCTAGAATCAGTATCGCACCACACCTCGCCACCAAAAGCTACACGTCCGCGATGAGGCTTCACCAACCCCGAAATTATACGCAACAATGTTGTTTTACCAATTCCCGAAGCACCCTTAAGGCAAACTATATCGCCCACATTTAGATCCGCTCGCACCTCCAACAAAGATCGCCCCTCGACCGTATATAGAGGTTGTTTAATATCAATTTCCAACATAATCATTCGGGTTTTTGTGTGATCGATTATTAAAGCTATAAATTATTGTGAGCAAAACCATTGCAACGATAAACAACACCAACGAATATCTATTTGCATTGTCATATTGCAGAGCCTGCACTTGATCGTATATGGCAATCGACGCGACACGAGTCTCGCCAGGGATATTTCCACCCACCATAATTATAACTCCAAATTCGCCTATGCAGTGAGCAAACGACAGAGCGAGAGATGTAATAATAGACGGTATCATATTAGGAATCAAGATCATAAAAAATATATTCATCTTCGATTTACCCAATGTCTGCGCAGCATCACTCAAATTGCGCGGAATCGACATAAAACCCGCCCTAAGAGGTTGAATCATAATCGGAAGTCCAAAAATCACACTTCCAATCAATATTCCCTCAAAACTAAATGCCAATCTCGAGCCAAATGTTTCGAGCCACCACGCTCCGAACCACGAATTAGGACTATATATCATCAACAGATAAAATCCCAAAACAATCGGAGGCAACACCATCGGAACACTAATCAGCGCCTCAACAATCGACCGCCCCAAAAACCGCTTGTAAGCCAGCGTGTAGGCTATAGGCAACCCCACGACAAATAAAATTGCTGTAGTGCTAAATGCTAACTTCCCCGTCAGCAACAGCGTTTGCCAAAAATCTGCATCATTCATATAACTCCCCCTCCATTTATTTTTATCTATTCCATCACAGAATATCCATACTTAATCCATATATCTCGGCTCTTTTCGGACAACACATACTCCATAAACTTTATAGCCTCAACATTTTCCGCCTTCTGCTTAATCGCCACACAACTCTGAATAATTGGACTATACAACGAATCGGGAACCTCCGCCACATATCCGCCACTTTGAGCCGTAGGCGACTTATATTGCGACAGTGCGATTACACCCATATCGGTGTTGCCCGAGAAAACATATTGAGCTGCGGCTCCAATATTCTCACCATATATAATCTTCGATTTCACCTCGTCGTAGATCCCCAAACTATTCAACGCCTCAATTGCCTTAACTCCATAAGGGGCGGCATTAGGATTTGCAATCGCAATTTTATGCGACTTATTGAGTGTAAATGCCCCTACTCCGATCTGCGAAATATCTATCGACCTACTATAAAGCAACAACTTTCCACACACATAGGGACTCACTTCGCCAAGTGTATACCCCCCCTCTTTGAGCTTTAACGCATACCCTTCATCTGCCGAAAAGAATAGATCATACCCAGCACCATTGACAATCTGTTGCACCAACATCCCCGAACCTCCATAATTTACATTAATCGTAATGCCATTATTTTCGGAGAGATAGACACCTTTAATCTCCTCCATCGCATCGCGCACATTCGCTGCCGCCGCGACACTCACCACGCTTTGTGCATAGCCACATACACAAAACACACTTGCTAGAATTAACAATCCTACCCTCTTCATAATTTTCCTCTTCATAATTTTTATATTTTAAATAAATTTAAAAAACTTATTATCCATATAACATGATTTATGCCAAAAAGTTTTATTTGATATACAAAAACGAATAAACACACCATTACACTCTATATATCAAACAGTTAAACCCACACAACATAAATATAAAAATCACACAGCTATTAATTTAGGATCTCACGATGGTCAAAAATCCAACATTAATGTAAGATATACTACATTAATGTAAGAAAAAAGGTCGCCCCATATAGGACGACCAACAGCTAAAAAGAATAAATTTCAGCTTAAATAATTATATATTTTTATTAATTAGCAGATTTTTCCTCTCTAACCTTTGCTGAGACATCTACACTTCCAAGCGACTCAATAACCACTTGGTCGGAACATTTAGAGGCATCGTAGCTCACCGTAATTTTTTGGTTAGCTATATCTACCTTCACATCTTTTATCCCCTTTTTGTAGGGAAGAGTTTTCATAACCTTTGCCTCACACGATTCACAGTGAATATGAGCATCAAATACTTGTGTTACAATCTCCTTTTCGCCCTTTGGCGCTGCAACTACTGCCGACACCATCAAAATTGATAACGTCACGGTTGCGATAAATTTAAATAGTTTCATCTTCTTTATTTTTTTATTAGTTAGTACATAATTAATTAGTACAAATTAAATCTAGCTCCTAAGTAAAACTTACGACCCATCAAAGGACCCCACACCACCGACGAATTAAAATCTGTAGTGAATGGAGCCTCAGCTCCAATTATTGGATTATCTTGCATATAGTTACCTATATTTTCGCACCCTGCATATATCTCCCAACTTCCCACGCGTCGACTAACTTGTGCATAAAACATCGGGTATATTGGCGAATATTCACTTTTTTCGATCACCCCATTTTGCACTGGCAAACGCGAAGTTCCATTGAGCTGAGCCGTTGCATCAAATGTCCAACGACGCATATTTGTCGCATATTGCAAATTGAGCAACCCCTTATATCTGCTCACAAGAGGTCGTCCTGTAGTGTAGAGAGATCCATCGGGTCGATCGAGAGTCACTTGAGTATCGGTGTATCTGAATGTAGCAAAAACATCTAACCGCTCTACGGGAATCCACGTGAAATCTACTTGATAACTATCTGTTGTAGAGGGGTGTGATGTACCATAAATTCTTATCGTGGAGCTATCCCACTCCTGATCCACCACCACAGAGTTGGAGAAAGATGTCCTAAAATAATCTACACTGATTGTAGCGTCGCCACCCTTCAAGATCCCGAAACGCTTAGTTAGACTTCCTCCAAATGTCGCAGCACGCTCTTGTCTATCGAATCCACTCGTCGTAGAGTCAACAAATATAATCTCGCGTCCAGTTGCCAAAATTCCGATATTATCGGTCACAACATTCGATGTTCGATGCCCCAAACCAGCCGATGCACGCAATGTTATTGTTGGGGAGATCGACCACTTAATATGACCACGAGGTGTTGCATAGTAGCTGTCGAAGTATGAGTTATAGTCTCCTCTAAGACCAGCTATGAGCGAGAATTTCTCGCCATATTTATATGTATATTCAGCATATACGCCCACTTCATTTTCGGTGCGCGAAAGATCATATATATTTGAGAATGTTGGCGATATATTCTCAACAACTTCATCTATATATTGCAGTTTCGACGAAACTCCTGCCACCATAGACGAACGCAACGAGAAGTTGTGGTTATATATAAAATTCATCGACACCACACTCTCGCGACCATTATAGTCATTGAGTCCAAAGTAAGCATCCTCATCGAAAATATCGAAATCGGCAACAAAGGCGATATTTGACCTCAACTCATCTTGCTCAATATCGTTGTAAACACTGCGCCCCACAGGAGCCCCCAACTTAAAGTATCCATTTGCACCACGATTTACGATTTGTGAACCATAGATATTATCTTCGACCATCGACAATCTATTATCTGTGTCGTAATCAAACATACCTCCCAATCGCCTCTCTTCTAAAAGTTTAACACCCCATCTAAGTTGCACGCCACTCTCCGCCAAATAGCTCCAACGGTTGGCTACATTATATTGTTGAGCCGAGGGAAGATCCCTAAATCCATCATTATTGTGATCTATCTCGAAAACATCTGTATCTGCCGAGAGGTGAGCCAACACAACAGTCGATAATTTACCACTCTTACCCACAGGTTGCGCCGACGATAGATTCACTTCGGGGCGTAATTCACTGTTGATATAGAGGTTCAAAAATAGTCGCTCTTCGTCTGTTGGTTTGCGATATGCTAAATTTATCTCGCCCGTGATTGTTTCGTGTCCCGAAGCAACAGATGATATACCCTTCGATACTTGGATAGAATTTAGCCACATTCCAGGCGTATAGCTCAACCCATATGGCGCACTCAACCCCCTCATTATAGGGCGACTTTCATCCAAAACTTGGGTATATGTTCCAGCCAGACCAAGCATCTGAATTTGTCGAGCACCCGATATAGCATCACTAAAACCAACAGTCACCGACGCTGAGTTTTCGAAACTCTCCGCCAAATTGCAACACGCCATTTTGCAGAGCCCCGCAAATGATATAACCTCATTTTTGGCAATCGAAGAGAGACTTATATAGTTACCTCCAATGTTGCTCACAACCTCCACACTCTCCAAAGTTCGAGACGATCGAAGTACAAAGTCGACACTCTTGGCATCTAAAGCAACATCTAGAGTATCAGCCATATAACCCATCATTAAAGCCACAAGTTTATTGTGACCCTTCACCCTGTGGAGCCTATATTCGCCCTGCGCATCGCTCGATGCTGTGACATTTGTCCCCTCCCAAACGAGGGTTGCGCCGACCAACTTTTCTCCATCTTGATCGGTTATAGAGCCCACGATATTTTGCGCCGCAGTAATTGATACACACGACACAAGCGCCACGATAATCGTAGCACGTAGTATAATATTTTTCATTTTTGATTTGCGTTAAAATGTATAAAATCTGAGTGATTTATATTTATACCAACGCAGGAGGTGCCCTCAACAATCCATTTGAGGGTGTGTAACAATCTATTAAAACTTCGCACCGCAACAGAGAATCATACGATTCATCTTCGAGTGGCTCAATTAGATTATATATAATATAGGTATATAATGCCGAAAACGATATTCCATTCGATCCTTTTTCGCTTATAGTCGACTCTATATTCAACGATATAGCTTCGTGACATTTATGTTTGACAGACTCGGTGTGCATTCCACACTCTGTGGCATGGTTGTCGCAATCGCAACATATATGTTCAACTTCGTGATGACCATGGCAACAATCATGTAGTTCGCACAAAAGCACACCACACCCACCGATGACAATCAACATCATCAACACTGTTGCTATTATCTTACGAAAGAGACCCATGCGACAAATATAGCCATTTTTTTTATTCTTTCGTCAAAAATAATTACTTTAGCAACTATTACATACATTTTTATTATGATAACTCTTATCTCGCCAGCCAAAACGATGCACATTGCGCCAAATGCCGATGCTCCGCTCTCTCAACCACGATTTCCATATCAAACAGCGAAGATCATAGAGTGCATGACGCAATATTCCGCAACAGAATTAATCGACATTTTCAGAGTTAGCGCCCCAATAGCGACTCAACTAAGAGGTCGACTCCTCGATTTTGTCGACTCCCCCGACACCTTATACCCTGCCATAGAGTGTTACGACGGTGTTGTTTACAAACATTTCAAGCGCCAATTTTCACCCTACGAGAAAAATTATCTTCAAGATCATCTGCGCATAAGTTCGCTGATGTATGGATTACTCAGACCCTACGACGCAATCAAACCCTATCGCATGGAGGGATTTGTGAGGTTGACAGGTGAAGATATTCGGGTCGATAATTTTTGGAGAGAACACCAAACTCAACTTCTCATAGATGAAGTTATCAAAAGTGGTGGCACACTTATATACCTCGCCGCACGCGAGGAGCAAAAAAGTTTTAATTGGAAAAAAGTGGCCAAAGAGATATGCGTCGTCGAGATTCTGTTTCTACAAAATCGTGGCGATAAACTACGTCAAGTGGTGATATACACCAAAATGGCGCGCGGCGAGATGCTCCGATTCATGATCGATAATTCGATCAAAAACCCCGAGCAACTCAAAGAGTTCGAATGGGAGGGGTATCAGTACAACGAAACCCTCTCTTCGACACATAAATGGGTATGGGTGATGGAGTAACTCCACCTTTAGAATATAAAGGGAGTTACATTTCATTCCTAAAATATAACTCCCCTAAAAAATTAAAAATCTGGATCGACCATAAAATTGATAACGATAACTATCAAACCCGAGAGCAACAACGCTCCACACAAAGGAATATAACTTGCCAATCGTTCATCTTTTCGTTCAAATTCATCAATATAACACTGTCCTTGATCGTAAGCTCTCTCTGCCCTAAATCTCAACACACACACCACTGCCATCGCTACCAAAGCAACAACAACAATAAACAACCCAAGGGGTAAAAATATAGTAAATTTTCTCAACATATAAAAAAAGTAAGTTCTTATTTCATTAATCTTCAACAAGATATTAAGAAACTCCTTACAACGCCAAAATAAAAAATTAATGGTTCTGCAAAGGTACGATAAAAAATTGTAAAAACCAAATATCTATCTATCTATCTATCTATCTATCTATCTATCTATCTATCTATCTATCTATCTATCTATCTATCTATCTATCTATCTATCTATCTATCTATCTATCTATCTATCTATTTTTCTGCATATTACTATTAAGTTATTTTTTAATCAAATTATTATATCCAACCATTTACCTACCACATAAATTAATAGTTTTACCCACTTAAAATAGTTTGTATATTTTATTTAATTTATCATATTTTATCATTGCTATTATATAAATTTTTTTTGTTGTTTTCACTGCAATACTTATGCAAACTATATACCATAAAAGCATAATTTTACCCAACTTTTCACATTTAAAACTTTTTTATATATCTTTGTACTTAAGCATGACAATAACCCATGATAATAACAAATAATAACCAAAACTAAATGAAAAGAAATTTTTTCACGCTTTTAGCGTTACTCGCTTCGATCTCGGCAGTCGATGCACAGACGGTAAACCTCGCCAAAGCAAAAGAGGTGGAATTTGAACATTTTTGGAGCACAGGTTGCGGAGCTGGTCGCGCCAACGAAGGTCTACGTGCCGATTGGTTGGAACACCTAGAGCAAGCACACAAAGATTGCGGTTTCAAATATGTTCGTATGCACGGACTCTTCCACGACGATATGCACATTTGCCACATCAACCGCAAAGGTGAGATGGTATATAGCTGGCAATATGTCGATGTATTGTTTGACCGCATGCTCGACATGGGCGTTCGTCCATTCGTAGAGCTCGGATTCTTCCCCGAAGAGATCGCAGCTGAAAACAGCAAAACTCAATTTTGGTGGAAGGCAAACGTAACCGTAGATCCCGACAAGACATTCCCTATGTGGGCTGACCTAGTGAAAAACTTCACTCAACATGTTGTTGATCGTTACGGAATCGATGAGGTACGCACATGGTATTTCGAGGTATGGAACGAGCCTAACCTATCTAAGAGTTTCTTGGATGGAACCAAATCAGATTATTTCCGTCTATACAAAGAGGCGGTAACTGTTATCAAGGAGATCGACGAGACTCTTCGCGTTGGAGGACCTTCGACCAGTAACTTCACAGCCGACGAGCGTTACTCAGGAGAGCTTATGGATCACAGCAAATCAAGATTTTATAACGACGATATAATCAACGAGCAACAATGGAAGGCTCCTTGGATGGAGGATTTCTTGGCATACTGCGCCAAGGAGAAGTTACCCGTAGATTTTATCTCGACACACCCTTATCCAACCGACTATGCGCTAGATCCAGAAGCTGGACGTAGCAAGAGTGCAACTCGATATATCCACTCTACACGCGACGACATCCAATGGCTCAACGACGTATTGGCTAAGAGCAAATATCCTAATGCCGAGATCCACCTCACAGAGTGGAGCACTAGTCCAAGTAGCCGCGACGCTATGCACGATGAGTTGCCACCTGCAGCATTTGTAATCAAGGTTAACCTCGAAAATATTGGCAAGACTAACTCTTTGATGTATTGGACATTCACCGACGTATTCGAAGAGAAGGGCGGTGGCGAAGAGATCTTCCACGGAGGATTCGGTATGTTCAACCTACAAGGTATCGCAAAACCAAGCTACCACGCATACCGCATGCTTAACCAATTGGGCGACAAGATGATTTACAACACCGACCCAGTGTGTGTAACTCGCAACAGCACAACAGGCAAGATTGTAGCTTTGGCATACAACTACCCCGAAGAGTTTGTAAAAAGAGTTCCAGCTGGAGGTAACGCACGTTCGTACATGAATAGCTCAAGCAAAGATCTAGACTTCACAATCGAGGGATTGAAACCAGGAGCAACTGTATTTATCGAGACTTTGGACAACGAAAATGGAAACGTAATGTTTACATATCGCGCAATGGGCAAACCACATAGCCCAACTCGCGAGCAGATCCAAATGCTAAAGGATGCCGCTTGGAACACCAAGAAAGAGGCTCTTATCGCAGACGACAAGGGAACACTCACAATCAAACGCGAGATGACACCTTGGACATGTATGCTTATTACAGAGATGTAATAGAGAAGTAGGATATTCAATATATAAAGAGTCCGACTAACATTCGAAAAGTTAGTCGGACTCTTTATATATTGAATATCCTACTTAATTTATAGGAGTATTACAATCGGCTCTTAATCTCGCGAGTTGCCTCTTCGTAGCCTGGTTTTTCAAGGAGTGCAAACATATTCTTTTTGTATGCCTCAACTCCTGGTTGATCGAATGGATTTACGCCCAATAGATAACCGCTGATTCCGCATGCGCGCTCAAAGAAGTAGATTAGTCCACCTATATAATATGCGTTGATTTCGGGAATTGTAATGCGAAGGTTTGGCACTCCACCATCGACGTGAGCGATAGCTACACCAAGCTCTGCCATAGCATTAACTTGCGAGAAACGACGACCTGTAAGGAAGTTCAAACCATCCAAATCTTGCTCGTCAGCCTCGATAACAACTTCATGCTCTGGTTTCTCGACCGAAATCACAGTCTCGAACATCACGCGCTCACCCTCTTGGATATATTGACCCATAGAGTGAAGATCTGCTGTTAGAGTGACACTTGCAGGGAAGATTCCAATGCCATCCTTTCCTTCGCTCTCGCCATAAAGTTGCTTCCACCACTCTGCGAAGTACAACAGTTTAGGCTCATAAGATGCAAGGATCTCGATATTTTTACCCTCCTTATATAGAAGGTTACGAACCGCTGCATATATAGCAGCTGGATTTTCGTCGAAAGCGACAGTTTCATTTGTGAGCTTCGCCATATCTTGAGCTCCGCGCACCAACTCTTCGATGTCTACACCTCCCGCTGCGAGAGGCAACAAACCTACAGGGGTAAGTACCGAAAAACGACCACCGACATCGTCTGGAATAACAAATGTGGGGTAACCCTCCTTAGTTGCCAATGTTTTGAGTGCACCGCGAGATTTGTCTGTAACAGCAATGATACGCTCTGCAGCCTCTGCTTTGCCGTAGCGAGCCTCGATTTCTGCTTTGATTACGCGGAATGCGATAGCTGGCTCTGTTGTGGTTCCCGATTTAGAGATCACAACAGCTCCTAATGAATACTCCTTTGTAGCCTCGATAAGTTCGTAGGTGTAATCCTCCGATATATTTTGACCTGCAAAGATCACGATAGGCTCTGTTTGAGTTTTGTGTAGAAGTTTGAAAGAGTTACTCAGTGCTTCCATAACTGCTCTAGCTCCTAGGTATGATCCTCCGATACCGATGCAGATAATAACTTCAGCCTTAGATTTTAGCTTGTCGGCTTGCTCCTTAATTGCACTAAGTTGAGCCGCGCTGATAGAGTCTGGGAGATTCACCCACCCAAGGAAATCATTTCCTGCGCCAGTTTTGTCGGCTAGTAGCTGATTAGCTGCTTGAGCCTTAGCTTTGTAGGCATCATCTATTGTGATGCCGCTCTTTGAAACATCTAACTTCATAATTAATAATTGTTTTATTATTTGAGTAATTTGGTTAAGTTTTTCATACTCTTACGCGCCGAGAACCCTTTATATAGGATTTTGTAGACCATATCAGCAATCGGCATTTCGATTTCGTGTTGAAGGTTAACGTGGCGAATACAATCCGCAGCGAAATAACCTTCGGCAACCATTGTCATCTCGTTGAGTGCGCTTTTGGTTGTGAAGCCTTTACCCATCAAAAGACCTAGGCGACGATTTCGGCTATATGTCGAGTAGCAGGTAACAAGCAAATCTCCCAAGTATGCCGCTTCGCGAGTGTCACGCTCTATAGGGTAACTCTCCTCTAGGAATGAGTGCATCTCGCGTGCGCAATTGGCAATTAGCACCGCGATAAAGTTGTCACCATACCCCAATCCCACAGCCATACCTACCGAAATTGCGTATATGTTTTTGAGGATTGTGGCATATTCAACACCATATAGATCTGTAGAGTAGCTTACATTTATATATTTACATTCGAGCTTTGCACCTACAACGTGAGCGAGCTCTATGTCGGGACAAACCATTGTGAGGTATGACAATCTACCCACTGCAACCTCTTCGGCATGCGAAGGACCAGTGATGATTCCGATCTGTTTGTATGGTAATTCGTATTGTTTGTTTATATACTCCACAACAGTTGTATAGTCGTCGGGGACAATGCCCTTAACTGCCGACACGACGAATTTATCTTTTAGCGACACGGTGAGTGGAGCCAAGAATGTTTTGATATATGCCGATGGCATAGCGAGGATTATGATGTCGTGACTAGAGACCACATCATTTATATTGGCAGATGGTTGAAGTTTAGAGAGGTCAAAATCGACATCTCTAAGATATTTAATATTTCTCTCCTCGGTAAGTACCCCCTCCAAGATTTCGAGGTTGGGAATATACCAACCAATATTAGACCCTCTTTCGGAGAGTATTTTGACGATTGCCGTCGCCCAGCTACCGTAACCAATTACTGCACAACTCGACGCGGACGATATTTGTAGTTCCATAAAATAAAAATCTGCAATTTTCTTTAATACAAAAGTAACGAAAAAAATTAAGAAAAAAAGTAGAAAGTTAATCTATTATTTTGTATTTTTGTGCAATGTACTAATTTTGCTCTTTTGCGAATGATGTGCATTTTTCTATAAAACACTGTAAATTACTGAAATTTAAGATAATAACATAAAATGGGACTATTCTCTCTTACTCAAGAATTAGCGATTGACCTTGGAACAGCTAACACACTTATTCTGTATAACGGAAAAGTTGTGGTCGATGAACCATCAATTGTAGCTCTTGATGTACATTCTGGAAAATTGGTAGCACTCGGAATGAAGGCGCGCCAAATGTACGAAAAGACAAATCCAAACATTAAAACTATCCGTCCACTAAAGGATGGAGTGATTGCAGATTTCAACGCTACGGAGTTGATGTTGAAGGGTCTGATCCGCAAGGTGAAGATGACAAGCACGCTATTCTCGCCATCGCTTAGAATGGTGATCTGTATCCCATCGGGCTCTACGAATGTCGAGATCCGTGCGGTACGCGATTCGGCAGAGCATGCTGGCGGACGCGAAGTATATATGATCTTTGAGCCAATGGCAGCAGCTCTGGGTGCAGGACTCGATGTGGAGGCTCCCGAAGGAAATATGATTATCGACATCGGTGGAGGTACATCCGAGATCGCTTGTATATCGTTGGGTGGTATTGTATGTTCGGAATCTATAAATGTTGCGGGTGATGTATTCACCTCTGATATTCAAAGTTATGTTCGTCAACAACACAATATCCGAATTGGAGAGCGTACGGCGGAGGCTATCAAATGTGCTATTGGTGCGGCTCTTACCGAATTGGAGGATGCTCCAGAGGATTTCAAGGTTACGGGTCCAAATATGTTGACCGCTTTGCCTCAAACAGTTTCGCTTAACTATGCCGAAATAGCTTATGCTATGGAGAAGTCGCTCGTGAAGTTGGATGCAGCACTAATGAAGGTATTGGAGTCTATGCCACCTGAGTTGTATTCGGATGTTGTGCGTAATGGAATCTATTTGGCAGGTGGTGGAGCCCTAATCAAGGGTTTAGATCGTCGTTTGCACGAAAAGACAGGTATTCCGTTCCATATCGCAGAGGATCCATTGCGTGCGATTGCTCGTGGTACGGGTGTGGCACTTAAGAATATTGATCGTTTCTCGTTCCTTATGAGATAGGAATATCTCTTCTGTAGATTTACATTAAATTAATATTCAATTTATTATAGGTGCATCGTCTTATTGAGTTTTTGCGCAGCGTATATGTCGTTGTGCTCTTTGTGGTGTTGGAGTGCGTGGCAATTAATTTCTATGCTCACTCCGATCTCTATACCCAAGCTAAGATGTTGAGCTACTCCAACAGAGTTGTGGGCGGAGCACAAGGTGCATGGGGTGGCGTGCGTGAATATTTTGGATTACATAAACGCAATAGAGAGCTAGTCGTTAGAGTCGCTGAACTCGAAAATGAATTGGCTCAATATCGTCACGCTAAAGTTGATTCCTTGCTTTGGTCTGCCAGCCTTGTTGGCGACCAGAGCGAAGAGTCTCCGTATTCATATATCACCTCAAAGGTTGTGTCGAACACTGTCAATAAACAGGAAAACTTCATTATCCTCAATCGTGGAGAGCGTGATGGTGTCCACAAAAACATGGCGGTGATCTCGCCTGGAGGTTTTATGGTGGGGTATGTGGCGGCAGTATCGGCACGATACTCTGTTGCGGTGTCGATTCTCAACACGAAGTTCCGCACAAGTGGTAAAATTTCGGGGCAAGAGCATATGGGTTCTATTTCGTGGCGAGGTGAGGATCGCTACACGGTGAATGTTGAGGAGCTATCAAAATATGCACAAATAATGGTTGGTGACTCGGTTGTATCTACGGGATATTCTCAAATTTTCCCCGAAGGGATACTCATCGGTCGTGTCGTAGAGTCTCATCTCAACGATGCACAGACAGCCTATAGTATAAAGGTAGATTTGGCGGCAGATATATCGTCGTTAAGCGAGGTTATTATCATCGCTAATGGCTCTTATGGCGAGATCGAGAGTTTGTATCGCGAAGTAGAGTAATGAGCGATTTAGCAATAAGAGGTAGAGTAATATTTGTTTTGAGAAGTTAAAATGTATAGATTTATTCCATATTCCATTTTATTTGTGGCAGTTACATTGCTTCAAATTTTGTTTTTCAACAATCTTAGTGTGAGCGTTTCGCTCTCACCGTTGGTTTATGTAGCCTTTATTTTATTGCTTCCGTTGCAAGTTTCTCATTTTGCGATTTTGATGGTTGGTCTTTTGATGGGTCTTTTGATGGATTGGTCTATGGGGTTGGCAGGAATAAATACTATCTCGACACTTTTTATCGCTTTTTTTAGACCCTATCTGCTTAATATGGTCGTTACAAAAGAGGTGTTGGCAGGATCGGGAATACCTTCGGATATACGTTTGGGGACAAACTCATATATTGTATATTTGATCTTTTTGATTCTTATTCATCACGCTATATTTTTCGGTCTGGAATCATTGAGCTTCGCAAACTATAGACTCTATGTAGTTCGATTTTTGGTAAGTAGTGCATGTTCGATTTTGTTTGTATGGCTTATAGGTCGAGCTTTTGTGGTGGCTGTTTTTAGAAAAAAATAATAAGAATAGCTAATAAAAATATAGATAAGAATGGTAAAAAATAGAGCAACACAACGTCTTTATGCCCTTCAATTTATTGTGGTATTGATCTTTACGATTCTTATTGGACGTGTATTCTTTTTGCAAGTTATAGATTCTAAATATCAAGAGTTGTCGCAGGGTAATGTCCTTCGTCACGAGGTGTTATATCCCGCTCGGGGCGAAGTGTATGATCGCAATGGAGAGTTTTTGGTGCAGAGTAGAGGATGCTATGATTTGATGGTCACCTATCGCGATCTCGATAAAAATGGATTTGATACCACACTCCTATGTAATGTGTTAAACCTTTCGCAGGAGAGGTTGATTCGTGCACTAAAGGATGCTCGCATGCGACCTCGTGCGGCACGTATGATTACAAACTTTGTGTCGACCGAAGAGAAGTTACTCTTTGATGAGTGTGGATTCAAGGGTTTTCATGCCGTCTATCGTACAGCGAGATCATATCCACGTAGTATTGGAGGTAACCTTTTGGGGCACGTTGGCGAGGTAAATGCTGCATTTTTGGAGCGCAATCCCGATTATGCTGTTGGTGATTATATCGGAACCAATGGTGTGGAGTCGGCATACGAAAAGGAGCTTCGAGGTGTGAAGGGTGTGAAGGTTACAAAGGTCGATACGCATGGAGCTCAGAAGGGTTCATATATGGATGGGTTGTTAGATACCCTACCTGTTCAAGGTAACTACCTAGTTTCGACGATTGATGCTAAATTGCAACTTTTGGGCGAAGAGTTGATGCGCGGAAAGATAGGTGCTGCGGTGGCTATTGAACCAAACACGGGCGAGATATTGATGATGGTGTCCTCTCCTACATTTGATCCCGACGCACTCGTTGGTCGCCAAAGGGGTAATAACTATATGGAGTTGCTCAACGATAAACGTCGCCCACTCTTCAATCGTGCGGTTAGTGCGAAATATCCTCCAGGATCTACTTTTAAACTTCTTCAGGGTTTGGTCGGAATGCAAGAGGGGGTGTTGCACCCTTCGATGACCTATAGTTGTCATAATGGTTTTTCGTATGGTAATCGTAAATTGGGATGTCACCCACACGCGTCACCTTTAGCTTTGGAGTTTGCGGTGGCAACTTCGTGCAACGCCTATTTTTGTTATGTATATCGTAATATTCTCGATAATCCTAAATATAAATCGACACAAGAGGCGTATGATGTGTGGCGCGAATATGTCTTAAGCTTTGGTTTTGGTCGCAAACTTGGTTCCGATTTCTTGGGCGAGGGAAGTGGATATGTTCCAGAGTCGAGCTATTTTGATAGGATCTATCGTAAATCATGGAACCCACTCACGGTGATCTCGCTGTCAATTGGACAAGGAGAGCTAGGGTGTACACCTTTGCAGATGGCGAACTTCGCTGCGACAATTGCCAATCGAGGATATTACTATATTCCACACATTGTCAAGAGCATTAATGGTGAGGGGGTTAAGGATAGCACATTCCTCCAAAAACAATATACGATGGTCGACCCCAAACATTTTGAACCTATAGTTCAAGGAATGTGGAATGGAGTAAATGTCGGAGGATCATCCACTCGAGCCAAATTAGAGGGGTGGGATGTGTGTGGTAAGACAGGAACCGCTGAGAATCCACACGGAGCCGACCACTCAACATTCCTTAGCTTTGCCCCCAAGGATGACCCAAAGATTGCAATCTCGGTGTATGTCGAAAATGGAGGTTTTGGAGCAACGATAGCACTCCCTATAGCATCGTTGATCGAGGAGTTTTACCTTACGGGCAAAATAGAGCGACAAGATTTGTTGAAATATGTAAAGAATCGCGAGATAAGATACCCAAGTTATAATAAATAAGCCAATAGAATAGATATGAATAATTCATCGCGACAAAGTTTCTTCGGCGGAGTAGATCCCGTAGCTTCGATCCTCTATTTGGTAATCGTACTTATTGGATGTGTCTGTATCACCTCTGCGTCGTTCGACGAATCGTCGACCAATATATTTGATTTTTCTCACTTCTATGTCAAACAGATAATTTGGGTAGGAGTGGCACTTTTGGCGGCAATTGTGGTGTTGCTCATAGATTCTAGCTTCTTTCATAGGTATGCCTATATATTATATAGTGTTGGTATATTTCTGCTTCTGGCGACTTTGGTCTTTGGACGCGAGGTGAATGGCGCAAAGGCGTGGTTCGAGTTTGGGTCTTTTAGGGTACAGCCTGTGGAGCTTGCCAAAATATCTACAGGATTGGCTGTGGCACGGGTTATGAGCGACTACTCTTTCTCGATAAATAAACCGAGCGATTTCATGAAAGTTGCTGTTGTGTTGCTTGTTCCTCTGGGAATCATCGTGTTGCAGAATGATACAGGGTCGGGAATTGTCTTTGGATCGTTTCTGTTTGTATTTTATCGCGAGGGGCTTAATAAATGGCTCTGCATACCACTGTTGGTTGTAGCCGCACTTTTTATATTGTCGTTTGTGCTCTCTCCAGTTTTTCTGTTGGTGACATCTATTTTGGTGTGTACGATAGTTGATGGACTGATGAGCGATGAGATCGCTTTGAGGGTGCGTTACTTGGCTGGACTATCGTTGCTTACATGTTTTATCTATTTTGGATCAACACTGCTTTTTGATGGTGAAGCATCATTTTACTCTTCTCTTTTGTGTAGCGTAGTGGTGTCACTTATCGGAGTGATTGTATATGCTATTCGCTACAAAATAATGAGCACTCTGTTGGTTGTAGGATTCTTTATATTTGAGATGATGTTCTTGCCCACAACATCCTATATCTTTAACTCTATTTTGAAGGATCACCAACGCAACAGAATCCTCACATTCTTAGGCATGGTGAGTGATCCTTTGGGAACAGGATATAATGTGAATCAAGCGAAGATCGCGATAGGTTCTGGAGGGGTATTTGGTAAGGGCTTTTTGCAGGGTACACAGATCAAATATGGGTTTGTCCCAGAGCGTCACACCGACTTTATATTTTGCGATCTTGCCGAGGAGTGGGGTTTTGTGGGGTCCTTTGTACTCTTGATCTGTTTTTGTGCTTTGATATTGCGTCTTATGCGTATGGGCGAAAGACAACAAGAGACCTTTGGACGTGTATATTGTTATTGTGTAGCCTCTATCTTGTTATTTCACACGCTTGTAAATGTTGGTATGACTGTTGGTCTTATGCCTGTGATGGGTATTCCATTGCCACTTGTGAGTTATGGAGGGTCATCGTTGGTGGCATTTACGGTATTGATTTCGGTAGCTATTCGATTGGATGCTGCATCTAATCGAAACCTCTCTTATTAGCCATCTAGATAATTATATTTTTAGGGTCAACACCATTGGTTAAATTCACCAAGGTATTGACCCCAAATTTTATAAAAATAAAAATATATAATACTAATATCTAACCTTAAACACCAACTTACGAGCTTTAGTTCTCTCGCCAAAACCATAGTTTGTGGTGTGCATATCGTCGGGGAAGAAGATTGTGAAGTATCCAGCCTTGATGATGTAGTATGGCACATCGGGCACGGTGTAGAACATAATATCGTCGCTCTCCTTATATGGAATTGTCAACTCTCCATTTCCGATCTTTGATGCTCCATGTAGCTCTTCGCCTTCGACCATACATTGAACATCAATAAATTTTTCGTGTCTTTCGAGCAATACTCTCTCACCCACTGTTGGACGAGTTTCATACTCTTGAACTATAACTCTCACGTCGTCTGTTAGTTGATCTACTCCTAGAGGCACAGCCTTAAGATCTTTGGTTGCGAGATAATCAAATACCACCTTCCAACGCTCTGGATATTTTGCATAGTGATCGGCAAATGTTTGTATGTCGATAGATGGTGTCGATGGTTTCATTGGTGCACCTTGGAGCCACTCTTGCCCTTCATACCATTGCTTTGCAGCTTTGGTTTGTGCTACGAGATTTGTGGTTGTAGCAAATAGACATGCCACGACCAAGGAGGTGATAAAAGTTCTCTTTTTCATAATATTTAGGTTTTAGTTAAAATTTAGATAGGTTAACGCGTACGCGATAGTTCGATATGCAGTTCGACATGCCCGTGCGCAATAACAAATGTAGCTATTTAGGCATCATAATCCAAATATTATACAAAAAAAATCGCCACAATATTGCGCCGATTTTTATTATTTATACTATTTTATTCTATTCATTAATATCATACTCCAATAAAAACACCGACATTGGCGACATCTCGACAGATTGCTTATTATACGAAAGTTTCAAATTAAAATCATATACCTTAACCACTCCATCTACCTCAACAGCAAGAGTTGTCTTGATTAATTTTCCGTCACTTGTGCCCTTATTATATTCGCCAAAAAGTGGAGCGATATTATATTTCTTAACATTTTCGTATGATTGATCCACCACATTTTCGGTGCCGTGTGGAGTCTTTACAGATTCTGGATTGTTCTTAACATCGATTCCAAAACTCGATTTAATACGATTTACAGGAACTACAACACCCGAATATATTCCTCCTCTATCAACAAAAGTTGGTATAAATTGTTGAGTTGCATCGTAATATTTTACATTATTGGTGATCTTAATCTCATTCCCCGATGGCATCGTAACAGACGAAAGATCCCACAAGATTTTAATTGGCGCGCGACCTCCATTCACCACAATCAAATCAAAGTGAGTGGGTTGCATAGCCCATCGAAAGTTTATATTTCCGATTTTACAGATTGCCGAAGTACATCCATCGGGTTGATTCTCCATTGCAGCATTGATACCTTTATAACTCATCGAATCACACTCAACACTCTCTAAATCAAAGCTGTAATAACCTTTAGCATTGCGAGCCTCTGCGCCAATAGAGACAAAAGTAAGTAGCAAAACAAGCGAACAAAAATTAAATAGGGTTTTCATATTTTTAGGGTTTTAAAGAATAAAGATCCCCACCCGCAGGTTGGGTAGAGATCTTTAATATAGGGTTATTTGTATATATAGATTAAAAAAATTACTCTACAACACTGCTATCTGTATCATACACCAGAATACGACCACAATACTCACATACGATGATCTTCTTACCTTGGCGCACCTCCAATTGACGTTGTGGTGGGATACGGTTAAAACAACCGCCACAAGCTTCACGCTTTACAGTCACAACAGCAAGTCCATTGCGAACATTACCGCGAATACGGTTATATGCAACCAACAAACGCTCATCGATCTTAACCTTTGCACCAACAGTCTTAGCCTCAAGCACCTCCAATTGGTTTGCTGTCTCCGCCTCGATATTATCCAACTCCTTGCGCTTAGCTACAAGATCTGCTTCGCGGTCGCTAACGACAGCCATCGCATCATCCAACAACAATTTTTTAGATTTGATTGCTGCACTATACTCCTTTAGGCGCTTCTCAGCAAGTTCGATTTCGAGCTCTTGATACTCGATCTCTTTGGTGATTGCGTCAAATTCGCGGTTGTTACGTACGTTATTGTGTTGCTCTTTGTAGTTGGCAATTTGGATCTTCGATTGATCGATCTCTCTTTTGCGTTGCTTAGTTAGGGTGTTAAACTCCTCGATCTCAGCGTTGATATTTTCGGTACGGGTGTTAAGTCCAACCAAAACATCCTCCAAATCCTTAACCTCTAGGGGTAATTCACCCTTGATCTTATTGATTTCATCAATCTGAGAATCAATCTTTTGGAGCTCATAAAGCGCCATGATCTTCTCTTGCATCGAGTAATCTGCTTCAACTACTTTCTTTTGTGCCATAATTTTGTATTTGTGTTGTGTGGGTTGCCCCACATTTAACTTATTTCCTTTACTTGTTGAACTATAATGACATATAGTTTATTGGGTTGCGTGTGCAACGGCTCTTGTGGACGGCAAAGTTAATAATTTTTTTTGACAAAATATCAAATAAAATATCAATTGCGCAATATTCGCTCTCATAATGTCCGACATCCACCACTGTGTACTCCGCGCTGGGTGTCATGAAGTCGTTATATTTAAGATCTGCCGTGATATACAAATTTGCTCCCGAGCTCTTTGCCTCACCCATTAGCGATGCTCCCGACCCTGTGCATATTGCAACGCGTCGACACTCTCCGCCTACTATATCGCTATATCGCAATGATTTGCAATTTAGAGTCTGCCCCACATATTTTATATACTCCAACATCTCCTTTGGTTCGAGCAGATCCCCCACCACGCCATATCCAACCGACTTATCGGCAGAGGTAGCAGAGAGCACCTCCATATTACAAAGTCCAAGAATCTCGCCAACTTTCCAACTCATACCCATTGGTGCAGAGTCTAGGTTGGTGTGCGCTGCATATAAAATTATATCATTTTTGATCGCCATCTCGACACATCGTTCGACATATGTCGATGATGTTAGACGCTTCAGAGGGTTAAATATTATCGGATGATGAGTAATTATCATATTAACACCCAACGATATAGCCTCTTCTATAACCTCCTCTGTGACATCTACAGCGAGCAACACTCCTCCAACATTTCGATCTTTTCGCCCCACAACAAAGCCTGCATTATCGTAGCTCGCTTGAAATGATAGAGGGGCAAAATCTTCGATTATATTTGCTATTTGGGCTGCTGTCATGATTATTTATTAGATTATTAGCTAAAAAAGGGTTGTTAAAAAAGGGACTGTTCATAGAATGCAAATAGCTCCTTGCTCTGTGCGTCGGGGGTTCTATTTGTATTTCGTGCTGAGTGATCTATCGGATCCCCACTCTCGGGTTTATCACCCTCTTCGCCCTCTGTGTTATCATCATTTGTCTCATTATCATCCGCACCAAGATATATCGTACATCTAAATGACTCTTCATTATCCTTAAAATCAATCATCTTCTCTTCGAGCCATTCATTATTTTCTCTACTCTCTTCACCAATATCTCCAAGTTCTTTTATTTCTATATCTTTTTCTTCAAACTCCTCTACTATAAACTCCTTTGTGCCAGTATCTTTTATCTCAGCATCTTTCAACGCAGGCTCTTTTAGCTCTTCGCGAACTTCGAGTAACATAGCTCGAATATGTTGCATTCTCTCCAACAGCTCTGCATCACGCGAATAACCCTTACGGTTTTGCTTCATCGTGCGTTGAGCCCCCTCCAATGTCATACCTCGCTCTTTGACTAAGTGATATATAATCTTAAAATTTTCTACATCCGTAGGCGTAAAGAGTCTATTACCCTTCTTATTACGTACGGGTTTTATCACACTAAAGTGCTTTTCCCAATACCTAATAAGCGAGGGAGCAACACAAAACAACTCCGAGACTTCGCCCATTGAGTAGTATAGTTTTTTAGACTCCATAGCTTTATACCTCCATAGTTTTATAGAATATAAACTTTATTTCAAGATACGCAACGAATTGGGATATAGGTTATTGACTCTATTTCCAATTCGTTTAACCCACCCCACAGCATATCCATCTTCGGAACATACCAGATTGATACCCTCCTGGGCAAAAAGTTCTGCCGACAACTCCGCTTTGCGAAGATACGACAAAATATTGTTATTATCAAGTCTCGCAACGCCAACCGCCTCACGATTAACAGCATGAAACAGAGCAAGGGCTCCATCGGGTTTAAGTTTTCCCTTAAATATTTGCCCCATAGCAACCCCCGAATAGATCACCGTGAGCGACTCCGCCAACCTCTTGACGCTATCCGCTTGCGAGGCATAATATCCATAGATTGTATCTGCCACCATCGAAAAGTGCATAAGTTCGCTCTGCTCAACCCATTGACTCACCTCCTTTAGAGAGCCTCTATCGAGCGACGAAAATATCGACTTTCGAGCCTTCGGAAGTCGCGCTCGCCCCCCAGCATCATAACTCTTACGAGCCACCGCGACAAAGAAACCATCACCTTTGGCTCGATGTGGGAAGAATCTAAAACATTGAAATTTTTCGACATTCGAGCAAACAACACCCCAATCCTCACCACACTCCACACTCTCGAATGGAGCAACTTCATCATCGGCATACTCCGAAAATTCACGCACCACATCTTCATTCTCTATTGAATTAAATGTGCAGGTACTATATATCAATACCCCTCCAGGCTTAAGTGCTCGCCATGCGTTTTTCAATATTTCGATCTGCCTCTCGCCACACATCCTCACATTTCCTTCGCTCCATTCCTCGCGCGCTTCATCCATCTTGCGAAACATACCCTCGCCCGAACATGGAGCATCCACCGCCACAACATCTGCCCACGCCTCGAATTGTGCCAGGTGGCTTGTATCGTTGTTGCTCACAACAATATTACCCAACCCCCACTTACGGACATTATCTGCCAATACCGAAGCACGTTGACGATTGATCTCATTAGCGACAACCAATCCATCCAACCCCACAAGAGTGGAATACAATGTACTCTTACCTCCTGGTGCGGCACACATATCCATCACTCGCGCACCCTCAACATTGGTGTACGATAAGATATGTCCCACAAATTGCGAACTCGCCTCTTGGACATAATATGTCCCTGCATGAAAAGCACTATCCAACGTAAACGATGGGCGCTCCGCCAAATAGAAACCATATCTACTCCACCCTATAGGCTCCAAACCGCTTGGTGCAGAGGTGATTTTATAGGGGTTGAATCTAATCGACGTGGGAGATTCTCCATCTAAAGCGACGCATAGAGCATCGGCATCAGATAACTCCGCCTTCAGTCGTTCGACAAATTTTATTGGCAACTCTCTCATACTCCCTCTATTTTGCGACATAACTCCTTGAATAGTTCGGGATTGCTCTCGAAATCGGTGCTATCCTTATCTATAATATATACTTTACCTTGATAAATTTCGGTGATCCACTTCTCGTACTTTTGGTTTAGCGACTCCAAATATTCAGCATCTATATTGCTTTCATAATCTCGACCTCGCTTTTTGATCTGCTCCACAAGTTTAGGCACCGAAGCTCTAAGGTATATTAATAGGTCTGGTTTAGGCACAAAACTCTCGAAGAGGTTAAAAGTCTTCATGTAGGTTGTAAAATCACGCGATGGAAGCAATCCCATATCGTGAAGATTTGTGGCGAAAATATGAGCATCCTCATATATAGTGCGATCTTGTATTAGGTAATCTTTTTCGCCCCCTTCATCCAACATATCATGAGTTTGTTGAATACGGCTCGATAAAAAATATATTTGAAGGTTAAACGACCAACGATTCATATCTTCGTAAAAATCACCAATATATGGGTTGTTCGGTTCTTCGAAATATACACGTGCATCGAATTGCTTTTTAAGCATCTCGGTAAGAGTGGTCTTTCCACTTCCTATGTTTCCAGCTATGGCGATATACATGATTCTTGTTTTGTTAGTTAAAATAATATCCAATCTTCCCGACCGATTCAGGCATCGAGAAGACCACAACCCTATCGTAGGCTTGGATTGTGCTATTTCCAGTGGCAATGAACACTTTGTCTCCACGCACAATGCCACCAATGATTGTGTCGTCGGGCAACTCTAGATCTTTGACCATATGTTTGGTCGCTGGAGAGTTTGGCTTCACGATAAACTCCAACACTTCGGCATCGCTACCATTGAGACATTTGATAGCTTGCACATCGGTCGACATTGTGAAACGGAAGATATTCGATGCGGTAATCATCTTTTTATTAATCATCGTGTCGATTCCCATACTCTCGGCAAGTCCTATATAGTTAAGATTCTCGATCTCGGCAATCACCTTCTTTACCCCCATTCGTTTTGCCAACATCGCCGCCAAAATATTTGTTTCACTACGCCCTGTAACCGCCACAAAAGCATCCATATTGGGGAGTCCCTCCTCCAACATCGCCTCTGTATTGCGTCCATCGACATTTATAATCAACGTCTTTTCCAACATTTCAGCTAAGCGATATGCCTTCTCAGCGTTGTAATCTATGAGTTTAATATTCACATCATTTTGCAGTTCAGTCGCTATACGGATTCCGATCCTCGAACCTCCCAAAATCATAAGGTTCTTGATCTCGATATTACTTTTGCCCGAAAAATCCATCACTTCGCTCATCACATCATTACGTGTAATTACGTAGATCACATCCTCTTCCATAAAGATCTCATCTTTCTTGGGGATAATAGTCTCTTTGTTGCGAGAGATTGCCACGGTTCGATAACTTAGAGGGGTCTCTTCATCGGCAAAACCTCTTAGTTCACGCCCCAAAAGAGGCGATGTAGAGTCGAGCTTAAAAACCACAAGCGAAAGTTTTCCGCCCGAAAAATCGACATACTCACTCGTAGATGTGTGACCAAGCAGATTTATAACCTCCAATGCAGCATCCTTCTCGGGATAGAAGAGATAGTCGATACCCATATTTATAAACATCTCCTTGTTGTTGGGCTCCAAATATTCGTTGTTGTCGATACGAGCAATAGACTTCTTGGCACCCAACTGCTTAGCCAAAACTGCCGACACGATATTGTCGTTCTCTTTGACACACACCGCAATAAAAAGATCACTTTTGCGCACCATCGCTTTGCGAAGAGTGGCAAAGGTGGTTGGGTCACCCTCAATAGTGATTACATCGGCAAGGCTTGTGACCTCCGATAGTAACTTTGAATCGACATCTATAACAGTGATGTCGTGACCATTACCACTCAACATTTTAGCCAAGTGACAACCCATTTCGCCTGCTCCTGCAATAACAATTCGCATATTGTCTTTTAATTTTTTGTTTCTCAGCAACAAATATAGTAACTTTGCGCTATTATTTCAAACTTAATACAAAGAGTTTTATGCCAGGGTGGTTAATTGTAGTTCTATTTTCGGTGGGAGCCGTAGCTTTTTTCATGGTCGGGATGTCTATAACATTGATGGTTAAGGGTCATTTTATTGATTCCGAGATCTCGACAAACAAACATATGCGTGCGCTGGGCATCAAATGCGCGGTGCAGGATACCCGTTCGTCGGATGGCGATGTGACGTGTCACGATGCAGGGTGCCATAGCAACTGTGCAGGTTGCGACATCGACCACGAAGAGTACAAAAAATCACACCCCGAAGCGTAAAAAAATATCAACAATGGTAAATATCGAAAAATTTATTTCTTCCATCGCTCTAGAGGCGGTGAGTGCACTCTATGGCGAAACTTCGCCCGCAGAGATCCAAATACAAAAAACTCGTAAGGAGTTCGAAGGTGATTATACAATGGTCACATTCCCACTTCTTCGCAAATCGCGTAAATCACCCGAGGCTACAGCCAACGAGATTGGCGAATATATCGTTGCAAAATCTGCCGAGGTGGAGTCATTTAATGTAATTAAAGGATTTTTGAACTTGTCGTTGAGTCGTGCATTTTGGAGCGCTCAGTTCGAATCTATCGCAGCAAATCCATCATTTGGATATGCCGAGCCGTCGGGTCGCACAATGATGGTTGAGTATTCATCACCCAACACCAACAAACCTCTTCACTTAGGTCACGTGCGCAATAACTTGTTGGGTTATTCGGTGGCGCAGATCCTTAAAGCAGCAGGACACAAAGTGTTGAAGGTGAACTTGGTGAACGATCGTGGAATCCATATCTGCAAATCTATGCTTGCGTGGAAACTCTTTGGAGGTGGCGAGACTCCAGCGTCATCGGGAATGAAGGGTGACCACTTGGTGGGTAAATATTACGTTGAGTTCGACAAACAATATAAGGCTCAAATCAAGGAGTTAGTGGCAGGTGGTGCATCGGAAGATGAGGCTAAGAAGTCGGCACCTTTGATGTTGCAGGCTCAAGATATGCTTCGTAAATGGGAGGCTAAAGATGAGGAGGTCTATTCACTTTGGGAGATGATGAATGGCTGGGTCTACGAAGGTTTCGACGTGACATACAAATCTATGGGTGTCGATTTCGACAAGACCTATTATGAGTCGCAAACATACCTTTTGGGCAAGACAATCGTGGATCAAGGGCTCGAAAAGGGGGTATTCTTCCGTAAGGAGGATAACTCCGTTTGGATCGATCTGGAGAGCGATGGCTTAGATCAAAAATTGTTGCTCCGCGGCGATGGAACATCTGTATATATGACCCAAGATTTGGGAACTGCATTTAGCCGTTTCGATGAGGAGAAACTCGACGATTTGATCTACGTTGTGGGTAATGAGCAAAACTATCACTTCCAAGTGTTGAAGCTAATTCTCAAGAAGTTGGGTTATGATTGGAGCGACCATATCACTCACCTTTCATATGGAATGGTGGAACTTCCCGAAGGCAAGATGAAGTCGCGCGAGGGAACCGTTGTAGATGCCGACGATTTGATTGCCGACATGATTAAAGATGCTCGCGAGATCTCTGCCGAGGCTGGAAAAATTGATGGACTCACGGAGCAAGAAATCCTCGAAATCTCGACAACTGTCGGTATGGGAGCACTCAAATATTTCATCTTGAAGGTCGACCCTAAAAAAACAATGCTTTTTGATCCTCGCGAATCAATTGATTTTAATGGTAACACAGGTCCATTTATTCAATATTCACACGCGCGTATCTGCTCGATCATGCGCAAGGCGACTGAGGCTGGAATCACTATTGATCCTGCAATTACAGCAGAGCTTAGTGGAGCGGATGTTGAGCTTATAAAATTGATTGCCGACTATCCAAATGTTGTAGCGACGGCGGCTGAAAACTTCGCTCCATCAATCATTGGCGCTTATGCTTATGAGCTTGCTAAGACATTTAATGGATATTATCACGAGAATCCAATCATCAAGGAGGAGAATGAGGCGGTTAGAAACTTACGCCTAAACCTCAGCTCACAAGTTGCGTCGACTATCAAAAAGGCGATGTTATTGCTTGGAATTACTGTTCCCGAAAGAATGTAATAAAAAGATGTAATATATATCATATCTTTGAATAAAGAGGGTCGTTTGACAATGGAGCAACTCCATTTTTCAAACGACCCTCTTTATAATATAAACATTTATACAGACAGATTAAGTAATCAACAGAAATTAATGCGATATTTTAACCCTACGCACTCCAGCACCTCGGCGACTCGTGTTTTTAGTCTCATAAAGTTCAGATAAGCATCGAATGGTAGCCATTGATATT
>JBCQUZ010000233.1:0-2023 GCA_047173645.1 Rikenellaceae bacterium | reverse complement strand
ACCATATCTTCGATGGCTCTTTGGAGTCTGCGTTGGAGTTTTGGACGATTGCTAATTACCTTTTCGGGGTCTTGTGAACAGCTATATATTATGGCTGCTGTGTTCTCTTTTTTCATTGGTTTGGTGGGGTTTAGGTTGCTTGACTTGACGAAACCAACTAACCGAACGCAAAAGTGGCATAGATCTCGACAAGTTCCAGTTCACAGGTTCGGCAAAGACCCTACAAGAAGAACAAGCGAGAGTCTATGCCACAGGAATGTAGCAAAGACTCCGCCAGTCTATTCTTCTTGTCAAATTTTGCCGATTTGTGAACTCGAATAAACAGCTAAAAGCTTTTAATTTAATATGTTATGTAATATATTTCTGTTTTTTAAATACTTATTTTGTTTGTTTTGTTACGCAAATATAGTGAATATCATCCATATATAAACACTTTACAGCAAAAAATCATCAACATTGCCAGGGTGGATAACTGAAAACTCACTACCATAACTCTCTAAAAATTTTGCAGGTGCTTTTGCCTTCGCTTTTGGATTCCACTTAAATTCGTAGGCTCTGATAGCTCCATCCTCCTCCTCCACGTAGTCGATCTCTTGCTGCTGTGCTGTGCGCCAAAACCAACTGTTGCACCATCTGTTAGAGTAGTGGTTGTTCTTCATTCGCTCCGAAATAAGAAAGTTCTCCCACAATGCGCCCATGTCACCCCGCAGCTCCGCTTGTGCAAAATTTGCTATTAGGGCATTTCGAATTCCATTATCGTAGAAGTATATCTTCTTGCTGCTTTTTAGCTCATTGCGCAAATTACGACTAAAGGAACTTAATCTAAATATCACGAATGTCTGTTCGAGTAGAAGTATATATTTCTCTACTGTTTTAGAGTCCAAGCCGCAAAGTTGCGCAAGTTCGTTGTATGACACCTGCGACCCAACTTGAAACGCTAATGCTTGGAGTAACTTAAGTAGTTTATCGGGTTTCTTGATCTGCTCCCACATCAATATATCTTTGTATAAGTAGCTATCCGACAGTTGTTTCAGAATCTCTTTCTCTTCACCTTGAGAGGTAACAACATCGGGATAATAACCATAAATCAATCTGTGAGGCAACAATCGCTTCTCCTCCAAAAGCCCATGGTGAGAGACCATCTCGGCAAACGAAATAGGGAATATTTTATACTCCCATTTGCGCCCCGTGAGCGGCTCATTGACCTTGTTGGCAAGATCAAACGATGAGCTACCTGTTGCAACAAGCTGCACATCGGGGATATTGTCAGTGATGAGTTTTAGCTTCAAACCTATATCTTCAATGCGTTGAGCCTCATCAATTACGACCACTTTTTTGTTGCCGATAATAGCTTTTAGACGTGTCGAGGTGACATTATCGAACAACTCACGCACATCAGCCTCATCACCATTTAGCCACAAAATGGCCTCCTCGGCAGAGAACAACTCACGAAGAAGTGTCGTCTTGCCTGTTTGGCGAGCACCCATCAAAATTATGGCCTTTTTTGACCCTAATTTAGCAGTTATTGCATCCTTTATAACTCTATCAACCATAATTCAAATTAGTTTACTTTCCGCAAAGATAGTAATATTTTCGGAATACAATCCGAAAAAATCATAATATTTTCGGAATTAGGTGTGCTGGACAAGCTATACAGCCACTACAGATCATCTCCATAACGCTCTAGATTATACATTACTTCACCTCGTGCATATTCTCTGCCACCTTGCTGCACCATTTAATCTCACGGCCCTCTTTGAGGTAGAATCTGGTGGTGTTAGTCTTATTGTTTGGCAGGTGCTCCTTATCGATCTCGAAAGTGCGAGTGCAACTCTCTCGGATAATCTCAATGCGCAAAGTTTGAAACAGCTCCTTGTCGCCAAATGCAACTGGGAAGCCGTTTTTCTTGCTGTCGGTGAGTGCTTTTGCCTCGCGATCTGCACCTATATTCTTAATTACTATCTTCACCATATTACTAAAATTGATTAATTATATTTTGAGAAATAGCCATTATCACTCTCGG